>JABURN010000226.1 GCA_014762585.1 Methylophaga sp. | reverse complement strand
TTTCTGGCCTTCGCCAGGATGATGCTGTGATCACCGTCATGGGTCTCCAGAATCAGACATTCCTGATGATGATCGTTAGTCGTCAGGTTTTTTGCTTTGCCATCGAGCCTAACGCCATCATTCATGGTGACAGCCAATTCAAAACCCCGCATGCAGGCCAGCTCGAGGTTATCTACAGCACCGCAACTTAATGTAGGTTCAGTCATTTTCTCCTCCGTTTATGCTGTTTCGGTCACACCGAAGCGGTTAAACGAATCAGGAGACTTTTTCACCCTGTGCCTGGAGATCGGCATGATAGGAAGAACGGACCATCGGGCCACTGGCCACGTGATCAAAGCCCATTTGTTTACCCAGTTCGCCCAGCTCATCAAATTCGGCAGGAGTGACAAAACGATCCACCGGAAGATGATGACGGCTGGGTTGCAGATACTGGCCCAGCGTCAGCATTCGGCAGCCGTGATCACGTAAATCCTGCATCACCTGTTTGACTTCTTCCATCGTCTCACCCAACCCCAGCATCAGGCCGGATTTAGTCGGGACTTCCGGGTGCAGTTCCTGGAAGCGGCGTATCAAATCCAATGACCACTGATACTCGGAACCGGGACGGGCTGCCTTATAAAGGCGCGGCACCGTCTCCAGATTGTGGTTGAAAATATCCGGCGGACTCTGGGTCAATATATCCAGTGCGACATCCATACGGCCCCGAAAATCCGGCACCAGCACTTCTATATCTGTCGAAGGCGATTGTCGGCGGACTTCATCGATACACTGCACAAAGTGATTAGCACCGCCATCACGCAGATCATCGCGATCCACCGAGGTAATGACGACGTGTTTAAGCTGCATCGCCGCAATGGTTTTGGCCAGATGTGCCGGTTCGTTCTCATCCAGCGGATCAGGCCGGCCATGAGCGACATCGCAGAACGGGCAGCGTCGAGTGCAGATATTACCCATGATCAGGAAAGTCGCGGTGCCGTGGGCGAAGCATTCACCCAGATTAGGGCAGGCAGCTTCTTCACAGACGCTGTGCAGGTTATGCTCACGCAGCATATCCTTGATGTGCTGAACGCGCGGGTCACCGTGCGATTTGGCACGAATCCACTCCGGCTTGCGCTTGGGCTGGCTGGGTTCAATCTTGATGGGAATGCGGGAAACCTTGGATTCGCCCTTGAGCGCGCGAACGTCGCGTTTCCCTTCTGCTGTTTCTGTCATCTATTCATACCTGTCTGCATTTGCTTGTTAAATGCAGAGATAAATTGTTGTTTAGCGTCGGCCATATCGAGTTTGATACCGAGTGAGGTCAGATCAATCACTTCCATCCCGGCCTGGCCGCAGGGATTGATATAGCTGAACGGCGTCAGGTCCATATCAATATTGAAACTGACACCATGATAACAGGCGCCGCGTTTGACCCGTAAACCCAGCGAGGCAATCTTGCGTTCATCAACATAGACTCCGGGCGCATCTTTTCTGGCGTAGGCGTCGATATCAAAGTCAGACAGCATGCTGATCACGGTCTGTTCGAGACGACTGACCATCTCTCTGACACCGGACTTGTAGCGGCGCAAATCAATCAGTGGATAGGCAATCAGCTGCCCCGGCCCGTGGTAAGTGACCTGACCACCGCGATCAGTTGCCACCAGCGGAATATCATGCAGATCAAGCACATTTTCGGCCTGGCCGTTGGCGCCCTGAGTGAAGACCGGCTGGTGCTCCAGCAGCCAGAGTTCGTCCTCGGTATCGGCGTCACGACTCAGCGTAAATTCACGCATCTTATCGACCACCGGTTGATAGTCGACAAGTCCCAGGTCTTTAATGATCATCAGAGCACGTATTTGATGCGGTGATGGCTGGTCAGGTCCTGATAAATCGCATCAAGCTGCGGCTTGCTGGTCGCGCGGATGGTCACCGTAATTGAGGTGAATTTACCACCGGAGCTTTGACGGCTGCTGACCGCCCCTTCTGAAATATCTTCCACATGGCGGCGGATGATTTCGACCACGATCTGGTCCAGATCGTCACTGGTCTCGCCCATGGCTTTGATGGCAAAGTCACAGGGAAACTCGAGCAGGGTTTCCTGTTGTTTATCCTGTTCGCTCATACGCTGCCCTCCGTTTTGAAACGCTGGTAAAGCGCATCAAGCTGCTGCCAGACCGGCCCGGGTTTACCGCTGCCCACCGGCATATCATCCAGCGTTGTTACCGGCAACAGCTCACGGGTGGAACTGCTGATCCAGATTTCATCGGCCTGTTTCAGCTGATCGACAGAGACCGCCTGCTCGCGATACGAAACACCAGCTGAACGGGCCAGTTCCAGCACCACATCCCGGGTGATGCCGGGCAGTACTTTCTCGTCCTTGGGCGCGGTATAAATCACGTTATCCAGTACCGCATAGCTGTTGCTGGCAGAGCCTTCAGTCATATAACCATCGCGGATCAGAATGGCTTCCTGGGCACCGGCATCCTGCGCCTGCTGTCTCAGAAGGCTGTTGGGTAACAGGGTAATCGCCTTGATGTCGCACTGAGCCCAGCGGATATCCTTGACTGTAATCGCCTTGATGCCGTCCTGTTTATACCATTCAGGCAGCGGCTTGATCGGATTGGTCATGACAAAGGCGGTGGGTTCGACGCCTTCGGGGAAGACATGATCACGGGGCGCAACACCACGTGTGACCTGCATATACACCGCCTGATTCTCACCCTCATTATCTTTCACCAGGCGAGCGATAATCTCGCTCCACTGTTCGATACTGTAGGGGTTAGCCATGCGAACCCCATCCAGACTGCGTTGCAGACGCTGTAAATGCTCATCTAGACAGAATGGCAGGCCTTGATAAACCGGGATAACCTCATAGACCCCGTCGCCGAGCAGAAATCCGCGATCCAGCACAGAAACATGCGCCTGGTCGGCGGGCAGATACTCGCCGTTTAAAAATACGGTTCTCACGCTTTAACCCCAGATCCACAGCAGGATATGGTCAATCAGACGACGCCACCAGCTGCCCTGCTCAACGGCATTGAGTGCCACCAGTGGCTGTTTGGCCACCACTTCTTCACCCAGGCGGATTTCAACTTCACCCAGTTGAGTGCCGGCCTCGATCGGGGCAATCACCGGCTGCTGAATATTGGTGCTGGCAGCCAGATCATCATACTGACCGCGTGGCACAGTGACTGATAAGCCCTGCGCCAGACCTAAAGCCAAGGTGTCCTGAGCCCCTTTCCAGACCTTGGTATCGGTGATGCTGGCATTGGCCTGATACAGCTGATGGGTCTCAAAGAAACGGAAGCCGTAGTTCAGGAGTTTCTGGGTTTCCTGGGCGCGGGCATTTTCACTGCGGGTGCCGAGCACCACCGTAATCAGTCGCATGTCCCCACGCTTGGCAGAGGCTGCCAGGCAATAGCCGGCTTCTTCGGTATGACCAGTTTTCAGGCCGTCAACGCTGTTATCACGCCACAACAGCTTATTGCGGTTGTGCTGCGTGATTTCGTTGTAGGTGAATTCTTTTTCCGCATACCACTCGTAGTGTTCGGGAAAATCGCGAATCAATGCCGCTGATAAGGTCGCGATATCACGCGCGGTCGTGTAGTGATCGGGGTCCGGCAGTCCGGTCGCATTCATGTAGTTGGTATCGTACATACCCAGTTGCTGTGCATACTGGTTCATCATCTGGGCAAAGACTTCCTCGCTGCCGGCGATGTGCTCTGCCAGAGCGACGGCCGCATCATTACCGGACTGCACAATCATGCCGCGCAACAAGGCTTCCACTGACACCTTGGTATTCACCTTGATGAAGCTGCGTGAACCAATCATGCGCCAGGCTTTTTCACTGATCAGCACTTCATCATCCAGGGCAATATTGCCGGCATGCAGCTCATGCGACACCACATAAGAGGTCATCAGTTTGGTAATACTGGCCGGTGGCAGTTTTTCATCCGGGTTCTCGGCAGCCAGCACTTTGCCACTGTCGTAATCAATCAGAATATGGGATTTGGCAGCCACTGCCGGTGCTGATGGCTTTGGCGCAACAACGCCTGCCTGCACCGAAACAAAAGCAGTCAGAAACAGAAAAAATAAAACAACTTTCGTGTTTTTCAGCATGATGAACTCTCAGGAAAAAAGGTTTAATCGACGACGATATGGCTGTCGCGAAAGCCGAGTCCGACCAATCTGGCAGCCAGGTCATCCCCATAAGCCACGCTGGCCAGGGGGCCGACTCTGACCCGATACAGGGTACCCTGGACACCGTTCACCGGCATGATGGTGACGCTGTCCGCGATATCCTGTTGCAAGCGGACTTTTACCTGCTCAGCGCGATTCAGGGTGCTAAATGCCCCGACCTGCAAAAACATCGCTGCTGAGCCCGCCGGCTTTACCGGTTGGGATTCCCGCTCTCTGGAAGTCACTGTTTTTCCAGCCTTACCCGGTGTAATCGTCCGAACTTCCACCAGGCCTGTGCCTTTAGAGACAATGCCCAGTTTGGTCGCAGCGCTATATGATAAATCAATCAGACGGTTGTCGTGAAATGGTCCGCGATCATTGATCTTGACGATGACCTTACGACCATTCTCCAGATTGGTGACTTCAGCATAGCTGGGCAGTGGCAGTGTCTTGTGCGCCGCAGTCATCTTGTACATATCGTAGATTTCACCACTGGAAGTACGACGACCATGAAATTTGGTGCCATACCAGGAAGCGATACCTTTTTCATGGTAGCCCTCGGCGCTGGCCAGCGTGTAGTAGTTTTTGCCGAAGACCTCGTACTGGGCAGGATTACCGTATTTGCTGCGCGGCTCATATTTGGGCACTGCATCCGGAATCTGACTGACATCAGGCACCCTGGATGGCGCGCTGTCTTTTTCAGACACGCTGCCACAGGCCACCAGCAGCAAATACGTCAGTGCCAGTGCCAGTCTTTTCCAGTAAGTTGCAAAGCGCATTACAACTCACCAAATTCTTGTCGGATGGCCTCCGCCAGTTGCACCACCGCCATGGCATACATGCGACTGTGGTTATAACGGGTGATGGCGTAAAAGTTCTGGCGACCCAACCAGTATTCCTCGCCATCGGGCTGTGTCAGAGCAATCACTGACAGCGAATCATTGCCGGCCGGCAGCTGCGCCAGCGAAAAACCGGCGGTGGCCAGTTGCTCACGGCTGAAGGCCGGTTTCAAATCGGTACCGGTGATGCCTTCCGGAAGCGGCTGGTTAAGTTCAGTGCGATGGACAATACTCTCTCCCGGCACCCAGCCATGCACGGCAAGGTAGTTGGCTATGCTGCCGATCGCATCTGTCGGGTTGGTCCAGATATCGCGGTGACCATCCTGGTCAAAATCCACTGCATAAGCGCGGTAACTGCTGGGCATAAACTGTCCCAGGCCCATCGCCCCGGCGTAGGAACCGACCGGCTCCAGCTGAGACATCTGTTCTTCGCGAGTCAGAATCAGGAAGTTCTCCAGCTCACTGGTAAAGAACGGGCTGCGTGGTGGGTATCGGAAGGCCAGCGTCGACAGCGCATCAATCACGCGGTAACCGCCGACATTGTCACCGTAACGGGTTTCCACACCTAGAATCGAGACGATGATCTCTGCCGGCACACCATACTTCTGCTCGGCCTGAGCTAATGCTTCCTTGTGCTGCTGCCAGAACTCGACACCACCGGCTATACGCGAGCCGGTCAGAAAAATATCTCGATACTCATACCAGGGTTTGCTCTTTTCCGCCGGTCTGGAAATCGCTTTGAGAATACTGTCTTTGACTTCGACTTCAGCAAAAACCTGTTCCAGCTCCGCTTCGTTAAAGCCGTGTTCAGTCACCATTTTGTCAATAAACTGAGGCAAATCCGGTAAATCCGGATTAGCCATTACAGGCAGAGAAGTCAGACACAACAAGGCACTACTGAACACAAACTGTTTCACGGCGACATCATCCTTCGGTGAGTATGAATAGACATCAGGATACCGAAGCCGGCAAGCAAGGTCACCATCGAGGTGCCACCATAACTCACCAGCGGCAGGGGCACCCCGACCACAGGTAATAAGCCGGTAACCATACCGACATTAACGAACACATAAACCAGAAAGGTAATCGAAATACTGCCCGCCAGCAGCCTTGAAAAGCTGCTTTGCGCCTGGCTGGCGATAAACAGCCCGCGGCCTGCTATCAGCAGATACAGACACAGCAGCAGGGCCGCCCCGGCGAGTCCGAACTCTTCAGCAATCACAGCAAAAATAAAGTCGGTGGAGCGTTCCGGCAGAAACTCCAGGTGAGACTGCGTTCCCTGTAACCAGCCCTGCCCGAAAGTGCCTCCGGAACCGATAGCGATCTTGGACTGAATAATGTGATAGCCGGCACCCAGCGGGTCATTTTCAGGATTGAGAAAGGTCAGAACCCGTCGCCGCTGATAATCATGCATGAAATACCACAACACCGGAGCTGCTGCAGCGCAGGCACTGAGAAAGCCAATGATCAGTTTCCAGCTGATACCGGCCAGAAAAAGCACGATCAGACCGGAACTGGCAATCAGAATAGCCGTACCCAGATCCGGTTGCTTGGCAATCAGAAACGCCGGCAGACCAATCAATGCCAGGCTCATGAGTATTCGAAATGCCGAAGGCGGCAAAGGCCGTTCGGCCAGAAACGCGGCCACCAGAATCGGTACTGCCAGTTTGATGATCTCGGAAGGCTGAAAGCGGAAAAAGCCCAGATTGAGCCAGCGCTGGGCGCCCTTACCTTCGTGACCGAACAGCAGCACAGCCGCCAGTAGTATCAAACCAAACGCATACAGCCAGTAGGCGCTGTCTCGCATTCGGTCCGGGTGAATCTGTGCCACAACCAGCATCGCGCCCATGGCGACACCGAGCCTGACCAACTGGCGGATAATCAGTCCACTGTCCTGACCACCGGCACTGTAGAGCATCATCAGCCCGACACCCAGCAGCAGTAAAAGGCCAAACAAGAGCATGGTATCAATATGCAACAACTGAAACAACCTGCCCGGTTGCCAGGATTGTCGCTGAGGTCTGTCACTGATCAGGCTGTGGTTCATCCAGTTCCAATCCGAAATATTCAATCATCATCTTGCGGGCAATCGGCGCGGCGGTTTTACTGCCGCTGCCCCCGTTTTCCACCACCACTGCGACCACAAACTCAGGTTTGTCGGCCGGGGCGAAGGCAATGAACAGGGCATGATCATGCAGCTTTCTTTCCAGCGTTTCCGCGTCGTATTTCTCATCCTGAGCAATACCGAAAACCTGCGCGGTGCCGGTTTTTCCTGCCACCTTGAATGGCATGTCCTTACCGACATGTCTGGCAGTGCCGCGCTCGCCGTGAATCACCTCGACCATAGAGTCTACCACCGCTTCCCAATGCTGGCTGTCCTGCATCGGCAGACTGTTTACGCGCTCACTGCCGCGCAGTTCCATTTCACTCTGCCCGGCTTTACGACTGGCACGAACCACCTGAGGTTCCTGCATCACGCCACGCATGGCAAGTGTTGAGGTGGCATGCGCCAATTGAATTGGTGTGGTCTGATTAAAGCCCTGACCGATACCGGAGATCAGGGTTTCACCGGGGAACCAGGCCTGATTGCGGCTGGCGCGTTTCCACTCTCTTGATGGTGACAGACCGCTGCTCTCACTGGGGATATCAATCCCGGTTTCGTGGCCGAAGCCAAACAGATCAAGGAACTGATGCAGACGGTCAATGCCCAGCGTATGAGCCAGATCGTAAAAATAAACGTCACAGGACTGGGCGACGGCATCATTCATGTCCATCATGCCGTGCCCATGGTGTTTCCAGCAGCGATACCGATGATCATGGCCGGGTAAGGTGTACCAGCCCGGGCAATAGGTTTTCGAATGCTCAGTCACCACACCGAGCTCCAGTCCGGCGAGTGCGACAAAAGGCTTCAGCGTAGAGCCCGGCGGATAGCTGCCGCGCAGCGCCCGGTCATAAAGCGGTCGCTCTGGAGAATCTCTAAGCTCGGCATAGTCTTTACTGCTGATGCCCGACACAAACAGGTTGGGATCAAAGTCCGGTTTACTGACTAAAGCCAGCACGCCGCCGCTGCGCGGGTCCATAGCGACTACCGAGCCGTTAAAATCAGTCAGTGATTCGCTGGCAACGCGCTGGAGATTGATATCGAGATTGAGAAAGAGATCGTCGCCGGAGTGCGATGAGACCGACATCAGTTCACGCACGATGCGTCCCTGCACATTGGTTTCAACCTGGCGGTAGCCGACTTCACCGTGGAGAAGCTCTTCATATTCCTTTTCCACACCGGTCTTACCGATCTGCTGGGTGCCCTTGTAGTCCTGCTGATCGATGATCTGCAGTTCGCGTTCATTGATTCGCCCCACATAGCCCACGGCATGGGCAAACAGATTGCCCTGCGGGTAATGACGAATCAGCCGGCCCTGGATATCAACGCCGGGAAAGCGGTAACGGTTGGCAGAAAAACGGGCGACTTCGGCTTCAGTGAGACGCTGCCGGATCACCACCTGCTGGAACCGGCGGTGGCGTTTAAGCCTGTCCTGAAAGTCGGCAATATCTTCATCTGTCAGTGCCAGCAACTTGGAGAGCTCATTCAGCGTGGCCTCAACATCAGCCACTTTCTCCGGCACCATTTCCAGGCTGAATGTGGGAATATTTTCAGCGATTAGCAAACCGTTACGGTCATAAATCAGGCCCCGTTGCGGCGGCAGCGGCTCGATGTCAACACGGTTACGATTAGAGAGCGAGTCGAAGTGCTCGTACTCAAAGACCTGCAGCACCACCAGCCTGACAATCACCACACTGAACACCAGAATCGAGATCAGTGCAGCCACCAGCAGCCGGCCATTAATCAAGCGGCTTTCACGGAAATGATCTTTCAGCGTGAAGCGTGAAGACATAAATTATCAGCTCACCTGGAATGTGCGACGGATTTTACGCAGAACGGCGTACATGATCGGCCACATCAGGGTGCTGGTCAGTACAGGCATCCAGATGACCCAGTTCATATCCGGTCCCGCTGCAATAATGGCGACAAGGTGGACCAGCAGTACCACCGAAAATATCGTCAATGCCTGCTGCCACAGCGGATACTGTCGCAGTTGCAGGTGGAAACGGGCAATCAGATAAACCGCCAGTGCATAGCTGAATGCCATGATACCCAGCGTCGTGCCCATCATCGCATCCATCAGCAGACCAGTCAGCCAGCCGACACCGATACTGACCCGGTGAGGTAGAGCCATGGCCCAGTAAATAAGTGTCATCACCACCCATTCCGGACGAAAATAACGTGCAAAATCAGGTAACGGCACCAGCATGAGCAGCATGGCAATAATCAAAGTGACCACAATCACAAAGCCGTTTCTGGATTCAGCGGTTGTCGCCATCTGCCGCCTCCTCTGATTGGTTCTGTGGTGCCGTCAGTGTCATTTCTGCAGCCGATGCGGCAGGTGTCACTGTCGCCGCTGCTTCTGACGCAGCAGGCGTTGGAGCCAGTAATGGTTCGGTATCGATTTTCTCACCCGGCAATACCAGCATGACTTCACGGCTGGTGGAAAGATTCGCTGCAGGCTGCACTTTGATATCAGCGAAAGCTTTACCCTGCGGGAAATCAACCGATATCACTTCACCCACCGGGTAGCCGACCGGGAAACGTCCCCCCAGACCTGACGTCACCAGCAGATCACCTTTTCTGACATCAGCATTGTGAGGCAGGAAATCCATTTGCAGGTTCTCCCCCAGTCCACGGCCGGTCACTACGGCCCTGAGACCGTTACGGTTAATTTGCACCGGAATACTGTGACTGGGATCGGTCAATAAAACCACGCGACTGGACAAAGGTGAAGTCTCAGTCACCTGCCCCATGACCCCATGGGCATCGAGCACTGGCTGGCCGACGTAAACCCCGTAGTTATTGCCTTTGTCGATAATCACCTGCTGTGAGAACGGGTCCAGATCCACCGTCAGCAATTCCGCCACCTGCACCCGCTCCTGCAGGCGGAATGAGGATCCCAGCAGTTCACGCAGACGCATATTCTCACGCTCCAGCGCCTGCATTTTCTGCAAGCGGATACTCTGAAGCTTGTTAGTGGCACTCATCACCGTGATTTGTTCTCGCAATTGTTCGCGATCATGAAAGAAATCACCGATCCAGTCGGCAAAATTGGTGGGTAGCGAAGCGGTCGCCTGAATGGGATATACCAGTGTAGATAAAGTCGAGCGGACCGGTTTGAAGTAATCCAGACGCGAGTCCAGAAAAAACAACACTATTGACGCCAGCAAAGCCAGCATCATCCGTGTGTTCAATGATGGTGTATCAGAAAATAGCGGTTTGATGGCTTACGTCCAAAACTAAAAGACCTTCGCAAATAAAACGCATTTGCAAAGGTCTTAATCTAACGATTCTCAGAGATTATTCAAATGTAAAGACGTCAGTCCCTTTTTCATCAATCATTTCCAGTGCCCGGCCGCCGCCACGCGCGACACAGGTCAGCGGGTCTTCAGCGATAATCGCCGGCAGCCCGGTTTCTTCAATCAACAGGCGATCCAGATCCCGCAGCAGCGCACCACCACCGGTCAGAACGATACCGCGTTCAGCCACGTCAGCACCCAGTTCAGGCGGGGTTTGTTCCAGCGCCGTTTTCACGGCAGCAACGATACCTGACAGCGGATCCTGCAGTGCTTCCAGAATTTCATTGCTGTTCAGTGTAAAGCTGCGTGGCACACCTTCAGCGAGGTTTCGGCCACGGACTTCCATCTCTTTAACTTCATTACCGGGATAAGCCGAACCGATTTCTTTTTTGATTTTCTCGGCGGTCGACTCACCAATCAGCGTGCCGTAATTACGACGTACGTAGTTAACAATAGCTTCGTCAAACAGGTCGCCACCAATACGCACAGAGGCCGAGTAAACGATACCGTTCAGAGAAATAACTGCCACCTCGGTAGTGCCCCCCCCAATGTCCAGCACCATCGAGCCACTGGCTTCATCGACTGGCATCCCGGCACCAATCGCCGCGGCCATCGGTTCTTCAATCAGAAATACATCACGGGCACCGGCACCGGCGGCAGATTCACGAATCGCACGACGTTCAACCTGGGTGGAACCACAGGGAACACAGACCAGCACTCTCGGGCTGGGTTTCAGGAAGCGGCCTTCATGTACTTTACGGATGAAGTGCTGCAGCATTTTTTCGGTTACGGTGAAGTCAGCAATGACGCCGTCTTTAAGTGGTCGGATGGCGGTGATGTTGCCCGGGGTCCGTCCCAGCATGCGCTTTGCTTCCACCCCCACGGCGGCAATCGAACGGGGGCCACCTGGTCCTTTATCCTGACGAATCGCCACCACTGACGGCTCGTCGAGCACGATACCTTTACCGCGCACATAAATCAGCGTATTTGCTGTTCCCAAATCGATCGACAGATCGTTGGAAAAAATTCCACGTAAACGTTCAAACATTGAAGAAACCACACCTGACAGGGGTAAAAACGATACTTTAGCAATGCTCAGGACTGTTGAGCAAGCTGCTAATGATTTAAACTTGGCGCTTTATTGAAGCAATTAACATTTGGAACTGTCGATGAGTTTAGATAAACACGATGTAGAAAAAATTGCGCATCTGGCGCGCCTGTCTATACAGGAAGAAGACATCCCTCATTACGCTCAGGGTCTGAACAACATCCTCAATCTGGTAGAACAAATGAGCGCGGTAGACACCAGCGGCATCCAGCCCATGGCTCACCCGCTGGATGCACACCAACGCCTGCGTCCGGACGAAGTCACCGAAGTCGATCAGCGTGAGGCTTTCCAGGCCATCGCCCCTAAAACCGAGGCCGGTGTTTATCTGGTTCCCAAAGTCATCGAATAAAGCGACACAGGCAAACAAATGCATAACAAATCACTCTCAGAACTCTCGACAGCCCTGCAGACAGGTGACATCAGCAGTGTTGAACTCACTCAGCATTATCTGGATCGCATCAATCAATACAACGGCGATCTGAATGCCTTTATCACCGTGACCGAAGATCGGGCATTGGAACAGGCCAAAGCCGCTGATAAATTGCTGGCCGAGAAAAAAGGCGGCCCACTGACCGGTATTCCCCTCGCACATAAAGATATTTTCTGTACCAAAGGAGTTCGCACCAGCTGTGCATCCAGAATGCTGGACAAGTTCATTGCCCCCTATGATGCCACCGTGGTGGAAAAAACAGACTCTGCCGGCATGGTGACACTGGGCAAAACCAATATGGATGAGTTTGCAATGGGCTCATCCAATGAAACCAGCTTTTACGGCCCGGTGAAAAATCCCTGGGATACCGGCTGTGTACCCGGCGGTTCATCCGGTGGTTCGGCGGCCGCAATGGCTGCGCGTCTGGCGCCTGTAGCGACCGGCACCGACACCGGCGGCTCGATTCGTCAGCCTTCTTCTTTATGTAATCTGACAGGCCTGAAACCGACCTATGGCCGCATTTCACGTTACGGCATGATTGCCTTTGCCTCCAGCCTGGATCAGGCGGGCCCGATGGCCAACAGTGCCGAAGATGCCGCCTGGCTGATGAATATCATGTCCGGTTTCGACCCGCGCGATTCCACCAGTGTGGATCGTGATGTGCCCGACTATACTGCGACCCTGAATGATTCTCTGGAAGGCCTGACCATTGGTCTGCCCAAGGAATATTTCGGCGAAGGTCTGGATCCACAGGTAGCTGAAGTTGTCGAAACTGCAATCAAGCAATATGAGGCGATGGGTGCCAAACTCAAAGAAATCACCCTGCCCAACACCCACCTGGCTGTGCCCACCTATTATGTAGTGGCACCGGCAGAATGTTCATCGAACCTTTCACGCATGGACGGCGTGCGTTTCGGCCACCGCGCTGAAGATCCCAAAGACCTGATGGACCTTTACACCCGTTCACGCGGTGAAGGCTTTGGTGAAGAGGTTAAACGCCGCATCATGATCGGCACCTATGCCCTGTCTGCCGGCTACTACGACGCCTACTATCTGAAAGCCCAGCAGTGCCGTCGCCTGATCCGGGATGACTTCCTCAAAGCCTATGAAGAAGTCGATGTGATCATGGGGCCTTCAGCGCCGACCCCAGCTTTCCGCTTTGGTGAGAAAACCGATGATCCTGTGGCGATGTATATGGAAGATATCTACACCATCAACGTCAACCTGGCGGGCCTGCCCGGTATGTCGATTCCGGCCGGTTTTGTGAATGGTCTGCCGGTGGGGCTGCAAATCATCGGTAACTATTTTGATGAAGCCCGTCTGCTCAATGTCGCGCACCAGTATCAGCAGCAAACCGACTGGCACACACGCATACCCGATGCGTTCAAATAGACGCTGATATCAAAAGGGGCTTCGGCCCCTTTTTTGTGTTTAACCACAGAGGGCACAGAGGTTTTATCCGCAGATTACGCAGATTTTCAAAGATGAAATAAACCAGCCAAAAATACAGATGGAGCCACAACAGCAGCGGTTGAATCAGCGCCAACAATTTTGTTCTGCTGCTTCAAATATCTGCGTCCATCTGCGTAATCTGCGGATAGTCTACTTTTTTGACTCTGTGCCCTCTGTGCCTCTGTGGTTCATCATTTACACCCAGGCAGAAACCAGACATCAGGCAATCTGCTATCCTTGCAGCACGATCGAAATCGGTTAAAAGGAAGCCGCTGCATGAAAGCCGCAGAACTGTTTATCAAAGCGCTGGAAAACGAAGGGGTCGAGTATATTTTTGGTATACCCGGTGAGGAAAACCGGGATGTGATGGACGCCCTACTCGACTCCTCGATTCGCTTTATCACCACG
>JABURN010000052.1 GCA_014762585.1 Methylophaga sp. | reverse complement strand
CTGCTCGCGCCCTACCCGACTTATGATCTGGTGAAAGCCATCAAGTCCGAAGTGGATCTGCCGCTTGTGATCCACAGCCACGCCACCTCAGGCCTGGCCGCACAATGCCAGCTCAAGGCGATTGAAGCCGGTGCTGACCGCATCGACACCGCGATCTCCTCCTTTGCCTGGGGCACCAGTCACCCAGCCACCGAATCTCAGGTTGCTGCATTGAAGAACACCGACTATGACACCGGACTGGATCTGGTTCTGTTGTCGGAAATTGCTGACTATTTCAACGACGTTCGCAAAAAATACCATCAGTTTGAGAGCGAATTCACGCGTGAGGATGTCTCGGTCCAAATCAACCAGGTACCGGGCGGCATGATGTCCAATCTGGCGAATCAGCTCAAGGAACAGAATGCGTTGGACCGCATTCGCGATGTGTTTGCCGAAATTCCGCGGGTGCGCGAGGATCTGGGTTACCCACCACTGGTCACACCGACATCACAGATTGTCGGTACTCAAGCCGTTTATAACGTACTGGCCGGTGAACGCTATAAAACTATCACCAACGAAGTGAAACGTTACCTGCAGGGTGGTTATGGTCAGCCACCGGCTGCCGTGAACAGCGATCTGCAAAAGAAAGCGGTCGGTAATGAAGAAATTATTGAATTCCGCCCTGCTGACGCACTGAAACCGGAGCTCAGCAAACTGCGCGCCGATATCGGAGATCTGGCCCAGAGCGAAGAAGATGTACTGACCTTTGCGATGTTCCCGGATCTGGGCCGTGAGTTCCTGCAGCAGCGCGCTGACGGCACACTGAAGCCGGAACCTTTAATGCCCGTCACTGATGCCGGCAGTAACAGTAAAGAGCCAATTGCTACTGAATTCAAAGTCGATGTACACGGCGAGAGTTACGATATCGCCATCACCGGTGTCGGCGATGTCGGCGGTGGTAAACGCAAATTCTACATTTCAATTGACGGCATGCCAGAGGAAGTCACATTCGAAGCGCTCAACGAATATGTGAGTGAAGGTGGCGGAGGTCGTAAGAAAGCGGCCAATCCCGGCGATGCGAGTGCGCCGTTACCGGGCAATGTGGTCGAGGTACTGGTCCAGGAAGGTGACAGCGTCGAAGCCGGTCAGGCTCTGCTGGTGATGGAAGCGATGAAAATGGAAACTGAACTCATGGCCAATATCGCAGGTACGGTTAAAGCCGTTCATGTTAAGAAAGGCGACCGTGTGACACCCGGTGAGACCCTGATTGAAATTGCCTGAAACGAACGGTAACAAGCCGGGTTCGGGGAGCACCTGAACCCGGCAATCACTGCTGTTACCAGTAATAACCGTGGCGGTAGTACCAGTGCGACCGCCAGTAAGGATAGCTAACACCGTAGCCGAAGCGATCGTAGTAATAGGGATGGTCGTACCAGTAGGTGTCACGGCGATAATTCTGCGGCTGCCAGCGGTACATTTCACGGATGTTTATGACCGGCACCGTCATCGACTTCTTATCGATATTGATGGTTTTTTGTGAATCGATATTACCGGCAATGGTAATTAAAGTGCCGGACTTGTAGATATAAGGGTCGATAAACTCCGTGGTTCTGGCTAGAAACCGCCCTTGACTGCGACTGTCATCGTCAGGCCTGGCATAGCTGTTAAGTGGGAACTGAACCACATGCAGGGTCGAACCCTGCTCATCATTTTCCACTTTGACAATCTGGCCACCCCAGCGAACCGGCTCGCCCTGATGGCTGTCAGCTTTGCCACTGATCTGTGCCAGCTGCCAGTCGGGCTGTGGCGCTTCTTTAATGGCGACCGGCACATTGCTGCAACCAGCCAGAATCAGAAAAAATACGGGGATAAGCGCTTTCATTGGGCCTCCAGCTCTGATGCGCAAACAATCAATTCTGTCCTGTATTGACTATGCCGCAGGCTGGGGAGTTTCCGACAGCCTGAAGCTAGAGCTCACCAAACTGGGCATGATAGCTTTCGAGCAAATCTGCCATCATTTCATCGAAGTCGATATCACTCATGCCCAGATGCGTCAGCACCGCTTCCGACGTCATCGGCCACTCACTATCCGTTTTGCCATATTTGTAGCGGGTCGCGGCAGCAGAAGCGATTTTCATCAGTGCATACAGATCCTTTTCTTCTTCCGTGGTCAGGCTGTCGATCAGGAAGTTGGGGTCATGATGGCGCAGAATCAGTTCACACAAGGATTTAGGTAAATGCCAGGAAGAAGCGACAAAATAACCGATGATGGCATGGTTGGTTTGATAATGGCCTTCTTCTACTTCGGTAAAACAGTGATGGGGCGAATGATTGGCTTCATACAGGACATTACGATAATCACTGTATTTCATCGCCATCAGGGGGATGCCACAATCCCGGAACAGGCTCAGCGCATACAAAGCATCTTCATCGACATCGACCTTGCCATCCAGCTGTTCCAGCACAAAGCGCGACATTGTCGCCACTTCCATCGTGTTGTCCCAGAATTTTTCCAGCGAGATCGATGCCTTGCCACTGATGGACTGGCGCAGAGCAAAATAAGTAACAAGATGCATCAGCCGGTCTGCCCCCAGCATCACCACAGCCTGACGAATATCCGACAATTCGCGTTTGAGACCGAAGACGGGTGAGTTGACCGTTTTCAGCACAATCGCCGACAGTGCCACATCCTGACTGATAAGCTCTGCGTAGGCACGGGGGTTCTGGTCTTCTTTCGCCAGTTCCTGCTGCAAAGAGATTAATAATGCCGGCTTAGGCGGAATACGGAAGCTATCGATGATGTCTCTGGCTTTGCTGTCGAGTGCTTGCATGTCTTAGTCTATGGCCCTGTCTTTTTCATGGTTATTATCCTCTTGATGCGGCCCGCCGACAATCTGTTTTAAAGGGGACTGAGCACTATTTACCAGGGTCTGCATCGCTTCAAAACGACTGACCATCTCGTCGAGGTAATCGTGACTTTTTGAAGCCTGTCCGGTCAGGCACATCTCCCGGATTTTAATGGCGACCTGATGCCAGGCTGAGTGGGCCTGTTCCAGACGATCCAGCCACAGGGCGTCAAACAGTCCCTGGCTTTTGACCCGTTGTATCCAGCTACCGCAGTGGCATTTTCGCTGATCGATTATCGGCCAGCTTTCATGTGCGTCACCAGTGTGATTCATCGCGGCCACAAACTGCTGATACCAGCGCTGAGAGGTCAGCTCAAACAGGTATAAAGCCTGCTGCCTCGGCGTCAACGGTCTGGCTGCACAGTGTATCCATTCCGGCTCCGCCTGATAATGTGTCAGCCAGTCCGGCACTTTATCTGCCGCCATCGGCTTGGCAATACCATAGCCCTGAGCATGTTCACAGCCGATCATCAGCAACATCAGACCATGCTCAACCGTTTCTACCCCTTCGGCGATAACCTGACGGTTAAAAGCTTCTGCCAGTCCGCTGACACCATCAACGATAGTGTAATCCTGCGGGTCGTCGAGCATATCGCGAACAAAGCTCTGGTCTATTTTGATGGTGCTTGCCGTGAGATGCCGCAAATGGGTCAAAGAGGAATAACCGGTGCCAAAATCATCCAATGCCACAGACACACCCAGCACATCACGACACAGCTTGATGACCTTGGAAATCGCAGCGATATCGCCAATCGCACTGGTCTCCACAACTTCCAGTTGCAGATAACGCGAATCCAGTTCCGGATGCTGGGCCAATGCTATCTCAACATCATCAATGAAGTGGCTGGACTGCAGATGCGAAGTTGCGATGTTAACACTCACTTCAAGCTTATAACCCTGGCTATGCCACACTTCCAATTGGGAAAGAGCTTCTTTTAATACCCATTGTCCCATTTCAATTTCAATTTCGGTATCGGTAATCAATGGCAGGAAGTGGGCTGGTGCCAGCAAGCCACGTTTCGGATCCTGCCACCGAATCAGCGCCTCCATCCCAAACACTTCACCGCTACGCATATTCAGTTTGGGCTGATAGAACAAACAGAACTGTTGATCATTCAAAGCCTGACGGATCTGCTGCTGCCACTGCTGTTTTTCCATCGTCTGGCGGTTATGGGCCGGGTTAAACAGCTTGTAGGTATTACGACCTGACATTTTGGCCTGATACATAGTCTGATCGGCGTGACGTAACAAGGTATCCAGATCGGCATTATCATTGGGGTAGAAAGTCACACCACTGGAAGCACTGATTTCCAGTCTCAAGTCATTGACGCTGTATGGCTGAGACAGCGACTGATGAATCCGTCGCAACAGAAATTCACATTCATCCTGCGAATCAATATCGCGGAAAAGAATGGCAAACTCATCGCCGCCAAATCTGGAAATAGTGTCTTCATCCCTGACATTGGCCCGCAGCCGCATAGCCACTTCGATCAGTAACTGGTCGCCGACTTCATGGCCGTAGGTGTCGTTGACCGGTTTGAAATTGTCCAAGTCGAGGAAACAGACCGCCAGCAGGGTTTCTGTACGCTTACTGTGCGCCACAGCCTGGGTAAAACGATCAGCAAACAGGACACGGTTGGGCAGCTTGGTCAGCACGTCGTAATGGGCCATCAGTTCCAGCGTTTCCTGCTGCTGTTTGGTCTGGGTAATATCTGAAAACAGGCCGACAAAATGACGGCTCTGACCATCATCATCGGTCAATGCAGAAATGGTCAGTAACTCCGCATAGAGTTCGCCGTTTTTACGCCGGTTCCAGACTTCACCCTGCCAGTAACCATGCTCGGTGATCGCAGCCCACATCCGGCTGAAAAAGTCGGGGGAATGTCTGCCCGAGTTGAGTATATGTGGCCCCTTGCCAATCACTTCCTCACGGCTGTAACCGGTGATTTCACAGAACGCCGGGTTCACATCGGTAATAATGCCGTTCATATCGGTGATGATGATGCCTTCATGGGCCTGATTGAACACCCGCGACGAAAATCGCAACTGCTCTTCCGCTTCCTTGCGCACCGTGATGTCATAGACCACCAGTAGCATTTCCTGCTCAAGCGTATCCTGCAACATGGAAATACTGAGCAAAGCGACCTTACGCTCACGGTTCTTGGACAACAGTTCCAGTTCCATCGGCTCTGTGAGCTTGTCTGCAGCGTTAGACTCAATACGGCGCTTGACCAGATAGTTTTTGAATTCGTGGCTGTAATAGCGTGGCTGGGTAGTCATATGCCACCAGCTGCTCATCGACTGAATTTCTTCCAGATCGTAGCCATAGGTATCGGTAAAGGCCTGGTTGATAAAGCTGACCTGCTTATTTTCATCAAGCAGCATGTACGGCACCGGGGAGCTTTCGATCAGATTGCGGAATTTCAGGTTCGCCAGATAGGCTGCGAAGATAAAGCGAATAAACAGGGCCAGTAGTAAAAACAGCGCCGAAGCAATACCGTAAATCAGAATTCTTTGCTGCCAGAAGTCAGGCGGTAACTGTGCCCATCCCCCAACCGGCTCGGCAGCCAGCAGCCACTCCCCCTCGGGCAACTTCAGTGTCTGGATCAGGCTATCATCAGCAAACAGACTCGGGTCACCGTAAAATACCTCCCCCTGACGGCCCAGACTGTCAGCGCCACGAATCGCCAGGTTGATCGGCATATCATCGTCAAGCAGACCACTTTTTTCGAAAAAGCGCTGAATATCGATCACCGCCGAAATCAGTCCCCAGAAATATTCCTCGCCGCTGTCTTCGCGCTGAAGAAAAACCGGAATGCGGGTAATCAGGCCAACACCGCCCTGTTTCAGATTCACCGGTCCGGCCAGGACGAGATTTCCGGTGCGCCGGGCCCGATCTGCCGCTTCAAACTGATCGGCTACTTCACGATAATCCAGGCCAATCGCGGCTTCATTGCCCTCCACCGGGTACATGTAGCGGATCACCATATCCGGGGCGGCAGCAATATTACGGATTTCCGACTCGCTGTTGACCAGATGTGCCACCGCACGGGCGTACTGCTTCTGCGTTAACTCGGGGTTAATCGCGAACAGGCCCGGCAAGCCTCTGACAATCTGAATATGATTCTGTAGATTGGTGAACAAGCGATTGTGGTAACGGCTGAGATGGGTTCGGGTTTCGTTGAGTAACTCAGCCCGATGCGTCTGAACCAGACTGTGATTGACATAAGCCGCCGCGATAAAAAGCATGACCGCCAATACTGTCAGGATGCTGTAAAAAGCGAGTTTGGTAGAGATATTTGCTTGCATCAACTGACTATTGGATGTTGTACGCCTGGGTGCGTTGATTTTGCCATGCCGAGCTCCAACCTGAGCCAGTGCTCATTATATGCACGGCCGTGGCTTTTATGTCGACTCTGTTTTAAGCAAAGACGATTCGGGCGAAGTGCCTGCCACAACCACCTGGTTTCTTCCCTGCTGCTTGGCCTGATATAAAGCCTTATCTGCATGGGTAACCGGGTCTGTCAGGCTATCGATGTTAGTGGCATCAATAATCAGCGCACCAATGCTGATGGTGCACTGTATTGTGCTCTGCTGAAAATGAACCACTGTTTTGGCGGCCATCTGCCGGATCCGTTCACTGACTTCCAGTAGCTGCTCAAGACTGGTATCCGGCATCACGATCAGAAATTCTTCGCCGCCATAACGGCCGATGTAGGTGTCTTTTCGCAGAACACTTTCCACCGCGTCAATGACTTTGGTGAGTACTCTATCACCAACCCGATGACCGAAGTTGTCATTAATACGTTTGAAATGATCCAGGTCAATCATCATCACCGCCAGGGGCTGACCGGTCCGTGACACTTTGGCCATCGACTTATCCAACAGGTCAAGAATAACGCGCCTTGTCAGCACACCGGTCAAGGCATCGTATGAGGCCAGCCTTTCCAGATCACGCCGCAGATTATCCTGGGTCATCACAATCAGGCCGAAAGCAATAAACACCGTTGCCAGCAGGTTGATGGTCAGATAGTTGGCCTGCGTACCCTGGTAACTCAGAATCGACATTGCCATGGCTGTTTCACTCTCCACAAGCGCTGTCAGTGCCCGCAATATTGCGGCAATCACTGACACCAGCAGTGACATGGAGAAAATCCACTCGCCCAGACGCCAGGTTCTTATGGGCTGACGCCAAAGCATCAGCAGCACCCAACTGAAAATACCCACCGTGCAGATGATGGTGACCATCACCCGGGCAGAAAAGCTGGGATTAAGAAAGGTAAAGTAGATGAAAGCGACCAGGCAGAAGCTGAGGTACCAGCGGTAGAAACCGCGCTGCACCGCTTGGTTTTTGAGCCTGCTGACACCATCTGCGATCATTAACACGGCAAGACACAGTGCGGTGTCAGCCAGTACCACAGTGATGAGAGGATGCAACAGCCCCCGCATCAGTAACAGCAAAGCGAAGAGAGTAAAAAAGCCGTAGGCCCAGGCGAATGATAAAACGCCGTTGACTACCGCATAGACTCCTCGGTGGATGGCAAAAAACACCACGGTGATGAGCCCGGTGAACATCCCTGTGAGTACAAAAATGGTTTTAGCATCTAGGAATTCGGTCATGCCCGCCTCCATTACCTCAGCATAGCATAGCTTCCTTACAACTGTTCGACGCGAGGAGAGCGCATTCTGCTATAAAGTAAGGAACTGAAATGATTGTATTTTGACAAAAGCTCAAAACACGCTAGCCTGATGAAAACTCTCGACACATTACCTTATGAGCGTAGCTGAACCGGATCCCAACCGTCCCGGCCCTCGTACCGCGGCCAAAGACATTATCATTCCTCGATACATGGGGACTTTTGCCGATCTGATGACCCTGTTGTTGTGCTTTTTCGTGCTGCTGGTGGCGATGGCCGAAATTGATGCCCTCAAATACAAAATGGTGGTGAATTCGATGGAAGATGCCTTTGGGATCGATCGCCCCGAACCGGAAGATATCGTCAAGGGCACCAGTGTGATTCAACAGCGCTTTTCGCCCACTCCGGATAAACCCACACCAGTGGAATCGATACGTCAGGCCTCCGTCACTGACAGCGAAGTGCTCAGAACCGAAGATGCCGAGGTGTATCGCACCGCGAAAGCCAATACGATTCGCGATACCCTCCAAAGCGCGCTGAAAGACGCACTGGATCAGGAACTCATCAGCCTGGAGACCATGCAGGATCGCGTCCTTATCCGGATTAACGAACAGGCCTCTTTCCCTTCAGGCAGTGCTGCGCTGAAACCCGGCTTCACCCCGGTTTTGCGCCAGATTGCTGATGCTCTGGCTACGATGGAGACTGAATTTGTAGTCGCCGGCCACACTGACAATGTACCGCTTCGTTCCGGTTTGTACCGCTCAAACTGGGAGCTATCAGGTGCCAGGGCGACTTCGGTGGTGCATGCATTGCTCGCTGATCGCCGACTTGCTGAAGACCGGTTCCGGATTGAAGCCTATGCCGATACCCAGCCCTTGGATTCGAATGAAACCGCCGAAGGCAGAGCGATGAACCGGCGGGTGGAAATCGGCATCATAAACACATAGCCGTCGGCCAAATCATGGCGATATAATCGACTTGTCGGCCTCGATGAGAACCTTGCAACACAACGATAAGGACACATCATGAAAACATCAGACCTGCTCGTCAAAGCACTGGAAAACGAAGGGGTCGAGTATATTTTCGGAATACCGGGTGAGGAGAACCTGGACTTTATCGATTCGCTACAACACTCATCGATAGAGCTCATCATCACCCGTCACGAGCAGGGAGCCGGCTTTATGGCCGCCAACTACGGCAGACTGACCGGTAAACCCGGAGTCTGTCTCTCAACACTGGGGCCCGGCGCTACTAACATGGTCACACCCGCCGCCTACGCCCAGCTTGGCGGCATGCCGATGCTGATCATTACCGGTCAGAAACCGATTAAAGCCAGTAAACAGGCGCTGTTCCAGATTGTGGATGTGGTCAATATGATGCGGCCCATCACCAAGTTCACCAAGCAGGTCGTGCACGGCAACACAGTCGCCGCGGTGGTACGTGAAGCCTTCCGGGTTGCGGTGGAAGAACGGCCGGGGGCGGTGCATATTGAACTGCCGGAGGATATTGCCGCCGAAGAAGCGCATGAACGCATCTATACCGTCGAAACCATTCGCCGGCCTGATGCCGATAACCGTACAATTCAGCATGCGCTGAAAATGATTGAAGAAGCATCGATGCCGCTGCTGCTCATCGGTGCCGGTGCCAACCGTAAACGCGCCAGTGTCGCCCTGACCAAGTTTGTTGAGCATACCGGTATTCCCTTCTTCAATACCCAGCTCGGTAAAGGCGTGATTGATGAGCGTCACGATAGTTACCTGGGTACAGCCGCCCTGTCCGAATCCGATTTTCTGCACTGTGCCATTGATCGCGCCGACCTGATTATCAATGTCGGCCATGATGAGGTGGAAAAACCACCGTTTTTTATGAAAGACGGGGGCGCTCAGGTCATTCATATCAATTTCCACGCCGCTGAAATTGATCCGGTTTATTTCCCGCAACTTGATGTGGTCGGGGATATCGCGACCTCAATTAACCGTCTGCGTGCCGGACTCACCCCGCAACCGCACTGGGACTTCTCTTATTATTATCGGGTCAAGCAGGAAGTCCGCGAACGTCTGTCCAAATACAGCGATGACGAACGTTTCCCGATTCTGCCGCAGGCAGCGGTACAGATCATTCGCGAAGCGATGGGCGAAGAAGATATTCTGGCGCTCGATAACGGTGTTTACAAAATCTGGTTCGCCCGTAACTACCCCAGTTACTACTACAACTCGATTCTGCTGGATAATGCACTGGCTACCATGGGCGCGGGGCTGCCTACTGCGATGACCGCCAAACTGCTGCATCCGGAACAGAAAGTCATGGCTGTCTGTGGCGACGGTGGCTTTATGATGAACTCACAGGAACTCGAAACCGCGGTACGACTTGGATTGGATCTGGTGGTACTGATTTTCAATGACAATTGCTATGGCATGGTGCGCTGGAAGCAGGAAGGCATGGGCTTTAAGAATTATGGCCTCAGCTTTAACAACCCGGATTTTGTCAAATATGCCGAAAGCTATGGCGCCACCGGTCACCGTCCGGCCAGCCATGCCGAGTTTGCCAAAGTACTCGATGCCGCACTCAATTCAAAAGGGGTCCATCTGATTGATCTCGCGGTCGACTATTCGCTGAACTATTCCATCCTGAGCGAGGGATTGAAACAGAAAATCTGTATTTTATAAGGAGAGCCCGAATGAGCAACATACCGCATTTTCCGTTGATGATCGCAGGACTTTCCAAATCTGACGCTGCCAAAGCGGAAGTCTATTCCCCCTACAATGATCAGCTCATCGGCACCGTCGATCAGGCCGATCAGACTGATATCGATCAGGCACTGGAAACCGCCTACGGCCTGTTCCGTGACCGCAGCAAATGGCTGTCGACCGTCGAGCGCATCGACATTCTGGAAAAAGCCATCGCCATGATGAAAGATCAGGCTGATTTACTGGCAGCGGGTGCCGCTGAAGAGGGCGGTAAACCACTGGCGGATTCGAATGTGGAAATGGCCCGTTGCATAGACAGTCTGCGTGCCTGCGTCGATGGGCTCAGAAATGATGCCCCGGCCACGGTGCCGATGGGCATCAACCCGGCCTCACAACACCGGCTGACGATGATGCGCAAGGAACCGATTGGGGTGGTGGTCGCCATCAGCGCCTTTAATCATCCGCTCAACCTGATTGCCCACCAGGTCGGTCCGGCGATTGCGACTGGTTGTCCGGTCATCGTCAAACCCGCTGAAAAAACCCCCTTGTCCTGTTACCGGCTGGTGGAAATCTTCCACAAAGCGGGACTGCCGCCGGAATGGTGTCAGGCTCTGTTGACCGAGGATCACCATCTGGCGGAATCTCTGGCCACCGATCCCCGCGTGGCCTTCCTCAGCTTTATTGGCAGCGCAAGAGTCGGCTGGCATCTGCGCTCCAAACTGGCACCGGGCGCTCGATGTGCGCTCGAGCATGGCGGCGTCGCACCAGTGATTGTGACCAAAGATGCCAAGCTTGATGCGGCGGTTCCCGGACTTGCCAAGGGCAGCTTTTATCACGCGGGTCAGGTCTGTGTCTCGGTTCAGCGGATTTATGCTGATCGCAGCATCGCCCGCGAGCTGGCCGAAAAACTGGCCGAGGCAGCCAATAAGATGGAAGTGGGTGACCCACTGTCAGATAAAACCGAAGTGGGTCCGATTATCACCAAAAGCGAACTGAACCGGATTGCATCCTGGGTACAGGAAGCCGTGGACAAGGGCGGTGAACTCCTCTGCGGCGGTCAGACACTGCCTTTTAACAGCTATGCCCCCACTGTACTGTTTGATCCACCCGCGAACGCCAAAGTCTCTAATGAAGAAGTTTTCGGTCCAGTGGTCTGCGTGTACCCGGTTGATAACATTGAAGACGCCATTAACAAGGCCAACGGTCTGCCATTTGCCTTCCAGGCATCGGTCTATAGCAGCGATATCGACACAGCCATGCTGGCGGCGGACCGGCTCGATGCCTCTGCCGTCATGATCAATGAACACACGGCCTTCCGCGTTGACTGGATGCCGTTTGCCGGGCTCAAACATTCAGGCCTGGGCACCGGCGGTGTGCCTTATACCATGCATGATATGCAGGTCGAGAAGATGATTGTACTGACCTCCAAAGGCATACACTGACACAATGCTCACAGGCTGGTGAGAGGGATCACCAGCCTGTGAACAGCTAGTGTCGACTGACAAAGTCTTTAATGATCTGCAGCATCTGTCCCTCGCCTCTCAAGGGTTTGGCCAGCTTGGCTACCATGGCTACATGACCATAATTATCAAAGGCCTCTAACTGCACATTCCCGCCCTTTTCACGTATTTTCGCTGCCAGATTGTAGCTATTTTTCGGCAAAACCGTTCTGTCATCTTCTCCCACCAACAACAGCATGGGCGGGTTGCCAGCATCAGCGTAGTGAATCGGCTGGCTGCGCCAGCGCTGCGCTTCGGGTCCAAAAATGGTTTTCAGGGTGTCGCTTTGCAACGGCAAAAAGTCATATGGGCCGGCCAGACCAATCATTCCCTTGAATACAGATGGTGTCAGACCGGTTTGTTCAAGATAGCTGGCATCCAGTGTGAGCAAAGCCGCGATGTGGGCGCCGGCGGAGTGACCGGCCACAAACAGACGTTCATCACTGAGTCCATAATCCTCAAGATGCTGTTTGGCCCAAGCGACCACACGGGCCCCGTCTTCAACAAAGGCCGGGAAAACAACCTGTGGATACACCCGGTAATCCGGAATCACGACATCAAAGCCCTGGGCCGTAAGCGCTTCAGCGACGAATTTATAATCCTTTTTGTTACCGGACTCCCAACTGCCGCCGTAGAAGAAAATAATTGTGCTGGCCGGGCTGTTCTGATCTCTTCTGTCAGCAAGATAGATATCGAGCTTCTGTCTCTCATGCGAGCCATAGGCCAGATCGGCAATGCGCTGATACCCATTATCAGGCACCATGGCATTGAGAACGTTGACCGGCGAACAGGCACTGGTAAACCAGACCACTGTGGCTGATACTGCCGCTCTGAGCGGCCATTTCGGTTTTGATACGGGCAGTTCCACTGCTGGGAAACCTCTTTGCTGACAAGCGTTTATTGCGCTGATTGGATTAAAACACAGTGTTTTCCGGTTCACGTGAAATTCACGTAAATCCGCACAGACTCGGAATCTCACCTCTGGAGGTTCCTATGTCTTTCCCCCTTCCTCGCTTCTCAGCTTTCCTGGCAGGTCTTCTGCTGTTCCTGTCACAGTCTTCCATGGCTGATCCGGGTGACCTGCTGATTAATTACGAATACGATGCTGCCAACAGTTTCAATCAGGGCGTTGCAGCCGTGATTAAGGTCGAAAAGGGTCGGCCGCAGACCGGCCTCATCAACCGTGAGGGAGAGATGCTGTTCGGGCCAGAACCCAATACCGAGATTCATGACTTTAATGACGGCCTGGCACCGGTGTTGAAGGATATTCGCTGGGGCTTTATCAACACCAGAGGTGAAAAAGTCATAGACCCGCAATTCTCCAAAGTGATGCATTTCCATAACGCCCTCGCAGCAGTCATGAAAGACGGTCACTGGGGTTATATCAATCAAGCTGGAGACTGGCAGATACCACCTCGCTTTACACAGGCCGGTCATTTTCATGATGGACTCGCCAGCGTCAATCTGGATGGGCTGTGGGGCTATGTAAACAAACAAGGCGACTGGATTATCAAAGCCCAGTATCAGGATGCCCGCATGTTCAGCCAGGAACTGGCCGCGGTTGAAAACGAGCAGGGCTGGGGATATATCAACAAAGAAAATCAGCTTGTTATTGCAGCGCAATTTGAACGGGCACTGGATTTTTCTGATGGCCTTGCCATCGTCAATCAGGGTCAGGACTGGTGGTTTATCAAAGCGGACGGCAGTGCACTGAGTGACAAGCGCTACGATAAAGTACTGCCGTTTCGTGAAGGTCTGGCGGTCGTGGTCAAGCAGGGTCGATACGGCTACATTAACACCAAAGGTGACGAAGTCATCACACCGTCAATGGACAATGCCTGGTCATTTAATGAGGGCATGGGCCGAATCGAAATGGATGCCAGAGTCGGCTATGTGAACAAAAGCGGCAAAATGGTAATACCGCCACAGTTCAAGTGGGGGCATTCCTTCACTGAAGGCCTCGCCGCAGTCACTATCGATTACTGGAAATATGGCTACATCAACAAAGACGGCGTGATGATGATTGAACCGCGATTTGATGATGCTCAGCCTTTTCATGACGGAATGGCCAGGGTCCAGTCACAGGGCCGCTGGGGCTATATTTCCCGTGACTGAGTCGAGGCGGTTTCCAGCATTTTAATATCAAAAGTCTTACTAGCTTAACCAAAATAAACTGTGCTGTGAGGAACGGGAATTTCAAAATCCTGTTCATCAAATGCAAGCTTACTTAGAAGTAAAAAA
>JABURN010000215.1 GCA_014762585.1 Methylophaga sp. | reverse complement strand
TCTGCCTGCATCACCCAGCTGCATAGTTGAGACAGTTTGGCTTCAGTGTCGGTGAGGCTTGCCAGATCCTGCCAGCTTAAAAGCAGCTCATGCCCCTCGGGACTGGAAAACTGTTTGCTGCGCATCACCTCATCCCGCGCCACGGCTTTCCAGGCGACACGGTGCAATGGCTCACCCTCACGGTAATTGCGCAGGCCGGCAAAATCATCATCACCCAGCTGTTCACCTTTCAACTGTTGTCTGCCGCCATCGGGCGGAGCAGGGAGGGGCAGTTTGCCTCTGGCCTGGGGGTAAACCAGCACCTGTGCGGTCTGCGGATAAATCGTCCAGCTGTAAAACAGGCCGAGCGGATACAGACTGGCGACGCGCAGAGAGTTGAGTGAGTGCCAGCCGCGTCGATGCGTTTTTACCTCAAGATGACAGGAAGTCATGTTCTCGGCATCGATATAAGCGATTTTTTGCAGCGGCTCATAAGCTTTGAAAAAGCGCCAGCGCGACATCTGAGGATGTTTCTTATGAGCGATTTCCAGCTGATAGCGATCACGGCTGTCTTCGTTCTGGATGCTCAGCTTGAAGCGGGCATTCTGTTCGCAGAACACTGGTTCCAGTGGCGTCACTTTGAGATTGAGCAGGCGCAGGTTGCGATGACTGTGATGCATGGTGACATGACCGAGGCTCGCCAGCAGAAAGCTGAGAAGATGGCCCAGACTGTTGTTGTAATTAATGGCCCCGAGCAGCATCAGCAACAGCAGACCTGCAAAACCGTAACCGGCACGGGTAGGCAGGATGTAGATGCGCTGTTTTTGGCTATCGCGGAGGCGTTGCCAGAAGGCTGCAAGCGCGCTGCTCATGGCTCAGGGGATCGCGACCTGATGAATTAACTGGTCAACCCAGTCTTCCGGGCTGTCCTCTTCACGCCGTTGCAGGCGGTGACTGACGATGCTGGGTAAGACCGCCTGAATGTCTTCCGGCAGCACATGATCGCGTCCTTCCAGCATCGCCCATGCCTGACCGGCACGCAGCAGACCGAGACCGGCCCGTGGTGAGAGGCCGCTGTGATAATGCCCCGAGTCACGGGTATGGCTGAGGATGCGCTGTACATAATCAACCAGGGCATTCGAGACGTGAATCTCGGTGACCTGTTCCTGCAATGTCAGTAAGTCCTCGACACTGACCACGGCCTGCAGGTCACGCAATAACTGGCGACGGTCCTGCCCCAGTAGCAGAGCGCGTTCCGCCTTGGCATCGGGATAGCCGAGTTCGATGCGCATCAGAAAACGATCCAGTTGTGACTCGGGCAGGGGAAAGGTGCCAATCTGGTTGGCCGGGTTCTGAGTCGCAATAACAAAAAACGGAGAAGACAGGCTGTGTGTTGTGCCTTCCACCGTCACCTGCTGCTCTTCCATCGCTTCCAGTAAGGCGCTCTGGGTGCGCGGCGAGGCACGATTCACCTCATCGGCCAGAATCAGCTGCGTGAAGATCGGCCCCGGATGAAAACTGAATCTGCCACTGTCACGTTCAAACACCGAGACACCGATAATATCGGCCGGCAACATGTCGCTGGTGAACTGAATACGCTGGAAAGTGAGTCCCAGTGTGCTGGCAATGGTATGCGCGAGAGTGGTTTTACCGACGCCGGGCAGATCTTCAATCAGTAAATGGCCTCTTGCCAGAAGGCAGGTGAGAGCCAGTTTGATGGGGTGCTGCTTACCGAGAATGACATTATTGATACTCGCCAGAATCGCGTCGAGTTGGGTTTGGGCCATATAGAGTCCTGTGCCTGATGTCCTGATTTTCCGATGGGTTGAAGTGCTGACTTCCTACTAGACAGGATAGGTTTACCATGGTTCGGCGCTCAGTTGGAGACAAAAGGAAAAATTCATGCTCTGTGAGACGGAAACTTTATACAAGCTCGAGCAGCTTCCTGCAGTTATTGCTGGTGGTCTCCGCGATAAGTTCGGCGGATTCGTCACGAAGTTCAGCCAGTTTTTCAAGCACTTGCGGAATCATTTCCGGTGAATTGCGCTCGCCCTGATGGCCGGCTAATGGCATATCGGGGGCATCGGTTTCCAGCACGATGGAAGTCAAGGGAAGATCACAAAACAAACGCTGCAGTTTCTGCGCACGTGGGTAGGTCACCGCGCCGCCAACACCGAAAAGAAACCCCTGCTGCATATAAAATTCGGCCTGCTGCATGCTGCCATTAAAGGCATGGACAATACCGCCTTTCAGTCCCCTGGCCTGACGCAATACTTTCAGCACTTCATCATGCGCCTTGCGAACATGCAGAATCACCGGCAGTTCGAAGGTTATGGCAAGCTGAATCTGCGCTTCAAATAAAGCAGTCTGAGCTTCTTTATCATGACCGTTGAGGAAAAAATCGAGGCCGATTTCACCGATAGCGACCGGCATGTGGTTTTCTATGGCTTGCTCCAGTGCATCCAGATCTGAGTCCTGATGTGACTGCATAAACATCGGATGCAGTCCCAGCGCCGGTCGCATCATTTCATGTTGAGCACAGTGATTCATCAGTGCAGGCCAGCTGTCGCGGGTGACGCCAGGGACAATAATGTGAGTCAGGCCCAATGCTTTGCAGTGGTCCAGCACCTGCTCACGATCATGGTCAAAAGCGTTGAAGTCGAGATGACAGTGACTGTCAATCAGAGGCATCATAAGCGCTATCCTGTTATGCAAGGGAAACAGATGCAAGCCAGCGTCCTGCCAGCCAGTCTTCCGCACGAGAGAATGATGTTGAATCTGGCCTTGTTTCACATTTTGATACCGATTGTAGCGCTGGCCTCGGGCTTATTGCTACCTTTACTGAGTCTGGCTCTGGCCGGGTCCTTAATCAGTATCGGCTGGATTGGCTGGTATGCGCGCTACCATGTGTTTGCTGTTGATAAGCTAAAACAGCATTCGCAACTCGCATGGCGTCATTGCCGCTGGTTGCTCTATGCCTATGCTGTGTCGGCTATCATCATGCTGATGGGGGGCTTGATATCCCTGCTGCAGACGGACTCCAATATGGCGTCGATCATGCTTGTCATCTTCAGTCGTCTGGCAGTGGTGCCAACCCTGCTGATGGTGTTGCTGTTGTTTGTATTGGAAACCAGCGCGCTGGCCGAAAGTCGAAAAGGTAACTGAACCGGGAGATAATTCAGATGACGGAAGACGCCAAAAGAGCCAGTGATGCCCATGAAAGATTGCTGTTCAACCTCTCGGTGGTGCATTTTCTGTTGCCGGCGATTTTGTTCAACACTGAGATTCTGTGGCTGATAGTGGGGCTGCCCATGCTGATCTCAACCGGTATTGTTGTTTCCATCATGCGACGCGCTGGCAAGCGGGATCAGCCTGACCTGATATACGCTCACTGGCTTTTGGCATGGCGGCGTGGTCGCTATCTGTTACTTTCCTACCTGATCTCTCTGGCGCTATTCGGCCTGGGGTGGTTTTTCCTGTTGTTACAGGCGGACCAGGTCATGCGAGAAATTCAGCTCGCCGTTGTGGGCTGGTTCAGCCTGCTGCCGATCTCTCTGACGATTGTTATTCTGATTATTCTGGAAACCGCCTCTCTGGCGCAGGCAAGAGAAGGGAAAATGCCCAAACAAATCAGTTGGTGGTTTAAGGCCTGATTAACCTGACTTCGGCCAGACCCTCGCCGCGGGGGTCGCTGGCAGCTTCAATCCTGCCGCTTTGTTTATTGACTATCACGGTTTGCATATCGCCATAGCGCCGGGTCATTTGTTTTATTGCATGACCACGCTGCTGCAGCGCCTTGATTTCTGCTTCACTGAACCCGTCTTTCTCCAGCTGAATCACATCAGGCAGATACTGATGGTGATAACGCGGGGCGGCAACAATCTGTTCAGCTGAATCACCATCGACAAAATCCAGCAGACCGAGCAACACCATGCTGATAATGCGGCTGCCACCGGGCGTGCCGATGATCATCAGGCGCTGATCATTTTCAATAAAGGTCGGCGACATACTCGATAATGGGCGCTTGTAAGGTTCAACCGCATTGGCCTCATTGCCGACCAGGCCGTAAACATTGGCAGTGCCTTCTTTGGCAGAAAAATCATCCATTTCGTCATTCAGAAGCACGCCGGTGCCTTCTGCTACAAACCCGGAGCCAAAGGGATAATTGATGCTGAGCGTGGCAGCGACCCGGTTACCATGCTGATCGATGATAGAAAAATGTGTGGTGTTTTCACCAGCGGCTTCGTTCAATGGCAGGGCATCGCTGGAGGAAGCTCTATCATCATCAATACTACGACTGAGCTCTCGGCCATAGGCCGGAGTGGTGAGATGCCCGGGGACATCAATAAAGTCGGCATCGCCGAGATAACGGCTGCGATCAAAATAAGCCCGGCGCATGGCCTCCACCACCCAATGCCGACGCTGAGTCAGATCAGCCTGTTGCAGATCAAAGGTGGCCAGCTGATTGAGCGCAAGCATCAGTACAAGACCGCCGGAAGAGGGTAAGGCGACGGAAGTAATCTGGTTGCCAAGATAATCTCCGCTCACCGGCTTACGCTCAATAATTTCATAATTATTGAGATCAGCGTGGGTCCAGATACCGCCGTGTTGTTGTACAGCAGTAACAAGCCTTTCGGCTGTCTTTCCCTGATAAAAACCGGCCTTTCCCTGGCGGGCGATGGCTTTCAGCGTTGCGGCAAGATCCGGTTGGCGGATTTTGCTGCCAATGGCAGGGACTTCGCCCTTATCCAGAAAGATCCTGGCAGCTTCAGGGTACTGACGCAGCGTATCGCGACGGAAACCAGCGAGATGTTGATAGCCTACAGTGACGGCAAAGCCTTGTTCTGCATATTGAACCGCGGGTTGCAGACTGGTTTCCAAAGGCAACACACCATACTTCTGGCTTAAATGCACAAGCCCGGCGGGAACCCCCGGAATGCCGGCCGCCAGCGGCCCGTTCAGCGACCAGTCCGGTTCAAACTGACCGTCGCTATTCAGATACATATCCCTGTGGGCTTTGCCCGGCGCCATTTCCCGACCATCGATCATGACCTGATAATCATCTTCAGCACGATGCAACAGCCAGAAGCCGCCACCGCCTAGACCGGAACCGGCCGGTTCGACGACTGCCAGTGCGGCAGTGACTGCAACAGCGGCATCAAAGGCATTGCCACCCTGTTGTAGAATCTCAAAACCGGCTTTGGTAGCGAGAGGATGAGCCGTTGCAATCGCGGCCTGATTGGTCTGCGCAAGAGTTGTACAGCTAAAAAGGCAGAGCCAGAGGCTGGCAATCAGGTGACGCATATCAGTGTGACTGTTTTTGTGCTGCCAGTTTGTCGGCTTCGCGGCGTTCACGTTTTTTGCGGCGATTCAGCTCCGCGGCTTCAGCCGTTTCCTGGCCGATATGCGCTTCACCACGTAGCCGGGCCAGTTGAATCTGTTTCTCACGTTCAGCAAATCGCTGTTTCTGTTCTTCGCTGGTCTGATCATAGCAATGCGGACAGCTGACCCCTTTCTGGTAGAGCGGGCTTTGCTTGTCTTGTTCGGTAATCGGCAGGCGGCAGGCATGGCATTGGTCATAATCGCCTTTTTCCAGCTGATGATTGACCGTGACCCGGTCGTCAAACACAAAGCATTCGCCTTCCCACATTGATTGTTCAGCCGGTACTTCTTCCAGGTACTTGAGAATGCCACCCTCCAGGTGATACACCTCTTCGAAGCCTTGTTCCTTAAGATAGGCAGTGGATTTCTCGCAGCGAATACCACCGGTACAGAACATCGCCACTTTTTTATGCTTTTTCGGATCCAGATGGGTTTTTACGTATTCCGGAAATTCGCGGAAGCTGTCGGTTTTGGGGTTCACCGCATTTTTAAAGGTACCAACCTGGACTTCATAGTCGTTACGGGTGTCGACCAGCAATACATCCGGTTCAGAGATCAGCTGGTTCCATTGCTCGGGTTTGACGTAGGTACCGACCACACGTTTGGGATCAATGCCCTCAACACCCATGGTGACGATTTCTTTTTTCAGTTTGACGCGGCTGCGCATAAACGGCGAACTGTCGGTGTAGGATTCCTTGAAACTGATCTCAGCCAGACGCGGGTCCTCTCTGAGATAGTCGAGCAGGGCATCAATGGCTTCACGGGAAGCGGCGACCGTGCCGTTAATGCCCTCTCTGGCTAGCAGCAGGGTGCCGCGAATATCACGCGCCAGCATGAAGTCCAGCAAAGGTTGTTTCTTTGCCTGAAAATCATCCAGAGTGACGAATTTATAGAGGGCGCAAACGACGATCTCGGCCATGTTGGTGTTTCCTGAGGTGCTGAATAAACCTGTTATTTTACGTGGATTTAGTAGGACTGTCCTGTCAATTAGCTGCTGGGACTTTAAATTGGTATCTGAGAATTTACTTTTGTTACGGTAGGCGTAATATTAACGAATAATAATAAAGTTCAACCACCATGCATCATTCTCAACGGCGGGAGTGGCTAGACCATGGACGAACAGGAACAGCTCCGACTCACCAATGACCAGTGGCAGCAGGATGATGAGCGCTGGCAGGAAGAAATTCAGTATTGGCAGCATGAAACTCAGCGACTGGTCGCGCTGTTATATATGCTGGAAAAAGCGCTGCCCGAGCACTCCTCCAAACTCGATATTCACAAAGCGCGTATCGACAAGCACAACGAAGATCTGAACCGCTATCGCTGCGGACTTGAAAAACAGTGTCCGCCAGACTGTCCTTCACATATCGAAGTAGAAAAGAACAAACATCTTCACAAGATGATGGCGCGAAATCACAAGGATATGCAGCGCGAACACGAGACTTTCCGCAAGGAATATCTCAAAAAAATGCGACGCTTCCGTGACTTGGCAGAAAGGCTGATGGCCGAGCTTGAAGACTTTAAATAAGGCTTAACCCTGCCAGCTGCGAACGCGACCGGTATCAATATGGATAAATTCTGAGCCCGGGTAATAACCGACACCGCCCACTTTCAGATTCATCGCGGTTTTACGCAGTTCATCAAGCTGACGTCCCGGCAGGCGAACATCAATCGCCTTGCCTAGCATGTGCAGGCTTTTCTTAGCCACACCGTCGCTGTTTTGGCGCAGCATCTGATTGGTTTTTGGTGAACGGTATCCGGAAATCACATGAAATGGCTGTTTTCCATGCATTTTCTGATGCAGCAGATTCAGCATTTCAATCAGGTTTTGATCGATTTGATGGATGTCACCGGTGCGGTGATCCCGTAAAACACGGTGGATCGCTTTTAATTCGTCGGCCTGGTAAGCACCTTCGGCCCAGTAGGTGGCTTTGACCTGCTCACCGGTGTGCAGATTCATCAGGTTGATGGCACGTTCCGGCTGTTTCAAGACATTGGCAAAAGCATTGGGCATCGCCAGAGTGGCAGTGGCCCCTAATCCGATTTGTAGAAAACGGCGTCTGAATTCACAGGTTTCACCGTCGATGTAGGGAGATTTCTTGCCCTTTTTTGCCAGCATAAGGCCACCTCTGTGTTGTACAAAATTTGAACAATTATAACCAAAAGTTTTTTTGTTACAAGAATTTAACCATGCGTTTATCGCGCTTATATGGATCAGTAGAGAAGAAAACTTCGCCATCATAAGGCCATACGGTGAAATAGACGGCATAGACCGGTAAAGGTGAATCCAGTTTTTCTCCCAGGTTACGACCGCTTTCGATTCTGCTGAGAACAGAATCACGCGGATCGTCACGATTCAGACTGAACTCGGCCAGCTCCAGTGGCTGTTCGACGCGAATGCAACCTGAGCTGTAATTACGTTGTGCTTCATCAAAAAGCGCTTTATCAGGGGTGTCATGCAGGTAGATATTCCAGGGGTTGGGGAACATGAATTTAAGCCTGCCCAGGGCGTTGTGCACACCGGGCCGTTGCTGCAGCCGAAACGGAAAGTCACGGGCGCTGACTTCATCCCAGTTAACCAGGTACGGATCGACTTGATTTTCAGACCCGGTTTCACGCAGGAAAATATTAAACTCATTCAGAAAAAAATAATCCGGGTCTGCTTGTTGTTTTGGCAACAAGTCACGTCTGGCCAGTTTGTGCGGGACATTCCAGTAGGGGTTAATCACAATATGACTCATCGCGCTGCTGAAGCTCGGGGTCGAACGGGTTTCCTTACCGACAATGACTCTCATATTGAGTTTGATGTCATTATTTTCGACGGCAGTCAGCTGGTAGCTGCCGAGGTTGACCAGCAGGTAACGCTCACCCAGATCATCCGGCAGCCAGCGGAAGCGCTCCAGGTTAATCCGGATTTTATCGACCATGTCCTGTGCCGGTACATTCAATGCCGCCAGGGTATTCGGTCCGACAATGCCGTCCTGTTTCAGGCCGTGCTTTCGCTGAAATACCTTGACCGCCTGCACCAGTCTCTCGTCATAGCGCAGGGAGCCATCAAATTCCGGTCGGGTCAGATAGGCATCTTCTATCGCTAAGCGCTCGCGTAATGCCGGCACAGTCTCATGTTCCGAACCTGGTTTCAGTAGCAAGGGCATATTATCCGGTAGCGGTTGCCAACCGCCGCGGGCCACATAACGGCGGTACTCGGATAAGGCTTCGGTCATCTGGTGATACTGGCTGGATTTAGGTACCAGTTGATTTAGCCTGTTGCGAACATGCGGGCTGAGCAGGGCACTTTGCAGAATGGCGGCAGGATCCACGCTATCACGCTCAATATGCCACTGCGGATCGGCCTGGGCCGGATCCAGTCGACCTATCGCCAGATCATGAATCAAATCCAACAGGGCATCGGTCAGCAATACATCAAGATAGCGAGCCTGTTCGGTATTGTCCGGAGCGGATAATTTTTGCAGCAGGCTCAGATGATAGTCTTCAGGCTCCAGACCATGCTGGGTAACGGTAGAGATAAAGCTCAGCGCCTCACGGCCCTGTTGACTGAGCTGCAAATCCTTGAGCCAGATGGGTTCGTGATTGTCGGTGAAAACAGCCAGCTGAGGGTGATCCGGAATCGGCAGATCATCAGATAAAGAATAGGCCAGTGGGGATGAGAGCAGGCTCATCACCGTAACAATTACAAGCAGACCTCTCCTTGCCGTCACAGCATCCTCGTCGGTGTCGCGTTTTCAGTGTTGATTCGATGATCACATGCCTGATTAATGAGGGTCAAGCAGAGCGACGGCTACGCACCAGCAGCCACAGGAAAAAGGGGCCACCCAGTAAGGTCGTGATAATCCCGACCGGTAATTCAGCCGGTGCGATAACCAGTCTTGCCAGCGTGTCACACAGAATCAGAAAACCACCGCCGAATATCAGGGTAGCCGGAATCAGCCAGCGGTGATCGGTGCCGATAATCAGGCGGCAGATATGCGGGACCATCATGCCGACAAAACCAATCGGGCCGCACAGTGCCACAATCGCACCGACACAGAGTGAGGTCGTGAAAAATAAAAGATAGCGAACCCGTTTCACGGCCACACCGCGGCTGATGGCAATATCATCGCCGGCCATCAGCAGGTTAAGCTCGCGGCTGAGCCAGATCATGATGCCAACACTGAATGCCACTATCGGCAGCAATTGTAATAGGGACTGATAACCGCTGATGCTGAGGCCGCCCATCAGCCAGCGTAAAATACGGAAGGAATCATTAATATCGCTGAGGTACTGGGTAAACAGAATCAGACTGGAAAAGAAAAAGCTGGTGGCGACACCGGTCAGCAACAGGGTTTCAATTGAGAAGCTGTAATGCAGACGGCTGATGCCGTAGACAAAACTGATGGCAGCGAGTGCCCCGGTAAAGGCGCCCAGGGTAATGGCATCAAAGCCGAGCAGCGAGACATTGAGTCCCAGAAACACGGTTAAAGCGGCGCCGAAAGAAGCACCGCTGGCGACCCCCAGCGTAAAAGGTGTTGCCAGGGGGTTATGAAACATCGCCTGAAATACCATGCCACAGAGCGCCAGACCGGCACCGGCAACAAAAGCAAAAAGGGTTCTGGGCAGGCGGATTTCATAGAGGATCTGTTGCCTGACCAACTCATCGGCAATATCACCGAGACCGGCAAACGGTGCCATCAGCATCACCGCCAGGCTCAACAAAGACAGCAGGGAGAGTTTCGTCGTTGCTGTCATAAAGGATCTGCCAATGCGATAGTGCGACCGCTGCGTGGATGCGTCACAAAAACAAACTCCTGTTGATAAAGCCGCTGCAGACGTTCCTGCTCCAGGAAGATTTCACCGGGACCCTGCCAGACGGCTTGTGCATCAGCCAGTGCCAGTACCTGCCGGCCTTTCTGCCCGGCGTGATTGATATCGTGACTGACTTCGATGACGGTAATGCCCAGTTGCTCATTCAGCCTGGCAATCACCCGGTGCACTTCCACCTGATGATGCGGGTCCAGGTAGCTGGTGGGCTCGTCCAGCAACATCACCGGTGTCTGTTGCGCGAGGGCAGCGGCAATCATAACCCGCTGACTTTCACCGCCGCTGAGGGTGGTCATCTGGCGTTGGCGGAACTGTGCCGTGTTGGTAATGCGAAGGGCATCTTCCACTGCTGCCTGATCGTCGGGCTGCCACTCAGACAGCGCACTGTGATGGGCGTATCGTGACATTTTGAGGAAATCTTCCACCGCAAACGGCAGTTCACGGCCGCTGCTCTGCGGTACATAACTGACCAGCCTAGCCAGTTCACGCTGCGAGTAATCAGACAAAGCCTGGTCATGGAACAGAATTTCGCCGCTGTCCTTATCGATAATGCCCATCATGGCCTTGAGCAGGCTGCTCTTACCGGCGCCATTGGGGCCGACCACGACCAGATAATCACCGGCATTGAGCCTGAAGCTGATGTCGGACAGTAAAGTTTTTTCCTGCAGCGTCACATGCAGGGCCCGCACTTCAATCATCTGCAGCCTCACTCCAGTTCAATTGCGGGTGCAGCAGGCGGGCAAAGTCTTTTAACAGTCTGAAAATTCTGGGACCCGGCACACTGGCGTAATCACGCTGAATGATATGAACCCGTCCCGATTTAACGGCGCTGATAGTGTCCAGTTGCTGCCACTGCTGCATCACAAGGTTCATATCGCTATGGTGGTCGTCGGCTTCAGGAAAAACGTCGATGATAACATCCGGGTTCATCCGGATAAGGCCTTCCTGACTGACTGAGGGCACCATGACTTTTGTCCCCTGATACACATTGATGCCACCGGCAAGCTTAAGCAGGTCATTGTAAAAGTCATGCTGACCGGCGACATACACGGTTTCAAGCTGGTCACTGTTAACGTAATGAGCAATGGAAACCAGGGTGCGGACCTCGGGCTGGGATTCGACTTTGGCGCGAACGGCGGTAATTTGCTGTTCAATCTCAGCCAGTAAAGCATCCGCCTGCGGTTCATGGCCAGTGACCTGGCCGATGCTGGCAATGGCAGCCTGAATGCCGAGCAGGGTCGAATTATCAATGCTGTGAGTGTTTATACCGAGCTGTTGCAACTGCTGACGCAGTTGTTGCTGGCCCTGTAGCATAATGACCAGATCCGGCTTTTTCGCCACGATGGCTTCCAGGCTGGTATCGGTATAACCACCGACAGACGGCAGTGAACGTGCGGCAGGTGGATAATCACAATAGTCGGTAACAGCAATTAATTTGTTGCCCAGACCGATGGCAAACAGCGTTTCAGTGATGCTGGGGGCGAGTGAGATAATGCGTTCATAGTCACCCTCTGCCGGTGTCAGCGGCGGCGGGGAGTTACGCAAGCTCACCAGACCGATAAGAACCAGCATGGCAGCAAAAATGATGAGCGGCCAGAATCGGCGCATGATTTATCCTGAAACGAAATCTGACATTATATGGAAGATCAGCGAGCCCTTCAGCCAAGAGGAAAAAATAAAATGACAGAATACGAGGCCATGCTGGCGCAGGCGGACCTGCTTTATGACATGGATGAGATCAATCAGGCGCTGGATAACATCGCCGAGGCGCTGAGCCGCGATTATCAGAATGACACGCCGGTGGTGCTGTGTGTGATGAACGGTGCCGTCATGACCACCGGTCATTTATTGCCGAGACTATTGTTTCCGCTGGAACTGGACTACATCCATGCCAGCCGCTACGGCGATAAGACGGTAGGAGGCGAGTTGGTCTGGCAGTCTGAACCGCAGATTGATTTGAAGAACCGCCACGTGCTTCTGGTTGAGGATATATTTGACGAAGGCCTGACGCTGGCCGCTCTGCGTGAATACTGTCATCAAGCCGGCGCTGCTTCCGTACGTTGTGCCTGTCTGCTGGATAAAAACCGTGAACACAAAATGGGGCCGTTACCTGAATATCTGGGGCTGACGGTGCCGGATCGCTATGTGTTTGGTTTTGGTATGGACATGGCCGGATATTGGCGCAATCTGCCGGCAATTTATGCAGTCAGGGAGTCATGAGCATGATAGGTATTATCGGTGGCAGTGGCCTCACGCAGTATCCGGGACTGCAAATTGATGAAAACCGCGATATGGAAACGGCCTATGGCATGCCGTCGTCACCGTTGAAAATCGGTCATCTCAATGGTCAGGAAGTGGTTTTTCTGCCTCGCCACGGTGACAGACATCAAATCGCGCCGCACCGGGTAAATTACCGGGCTAATATTGATGCACTGAAACAGCTGGGCGTCACCCATATTCTCGCGGTTGCAGCCGTGGGCGGTATCAGCAGCCAATACGGACCGGGGACGCTGGCGGTACCGGATCAGATCATCGACTACACCCATGGTCGTGAGCAAAGCTTTTTCAGCGATGCCTTCAGCGCCGACAAGCATATCGATTTCACTTATCCCTATCATCCGTCAGTGAGAGCTGCGATTCTGAAAGTAGCCGTAGAGCTGAAACTCAAGCCGGTTGATGGTGGCACCTATGGCGCGGTGCAGGGACCGCGTTTGGAAACTGCGGCCGAAATCCGGCGTATGGCGAGGGATGGCTGTGATCTGGTGGGCATGACCGGCATGCCGGAAGCCTATCTTGCCCGGGAAGCCGGCATGCTTTATGCCACACTGGCGGTGGTAGCCAACTGGGCGGCGGGGGTGACAGAGGCTGAGCTCAGCATGGCTGAAATCGAGCGAACCCTGGCCGCCGGTATTGATAATGTACAGGCTGTGATCGCCGGGGTTATTGGCCTTCAGACGCTTGGCTAGTCTCAGGCAGGGAATAGCTTTCCGGGGTTTCGGAGACTGCTGATGCCGGGGCGGCGACCGGGGTCAGCTGCAAAATAGCCGCGACACGAGGATGGTCGAAATAATTCAGTTCTTTCGATCTAATCCGGCGGATCTGGGACAGATGAGGATTTCGGGGGCCGCCCAGATCCACGCCATCCGGTGAGGCTGCTCCCCAGTTTGTGACGCTGCTACCGTTTTCCTTGAACCAGAGATCAATATCCGCATGCAGGTAATTGACCCGGTAGAGCTTCAGCGCGCCTTCAATCAGACCATTGTCTGAATTAATCTGAATCGAACGGGCACTGCCTTTGCTCAGCATCGGTTGCTGCCAGGCTTTATGATAATGCACGCGGTAATTTGACGAATTCTGCAAGCGCTGAGAGACCCCGGCGAGGGTTTCCACCCGGGCCGGTTGAATCTGATTATTCGCCATTTGCGGGCTGAGGCTGCCACTGCGGATATTGTTCATTACTGGCCAGTGTTCGGCGTTAGCTCCGCTGAAACGCTCGAAAACAACCAGTTCTACGTGATACCACTGTTGGGCGAAGGCACTGGTACTCAACAGAGTCAGTGTCAATAACAGAGCGATTCGGGCAAAAAGCGTATTGAGATTCATGGCAACCTTAGCGTTAGGGGTCAGGCTTATTGTCCATCGAATAACAGGCAAGATTCAAGTGACGTTCACCGGTCTTTTGCTGCTATTATCGGCATGATCAATGCTGATTAACTTGGAGAGCATGCAGATGGATGGATTTTCGAGTTTTGTCGTCTTCTTTTTAGTGCTGGCGGTCGTCATTGTTCTGATGGGCGTCAAATCCGTCAATCAGGGCAGGGAATACACGGTTGAACGCTTTGGCCGCTATACCCGTACGCTGCGACCCGGGCTCAATCTCATCGTGCCGGTGATCGACAGTATCGGTCATAAGATTAATATGATGGAGCAGGTGCTCGACGTGCCCTCGCAGGAAATCATTACCAAAGATAATGCCAAGGTGCGGGTCAACGGCGTAGTATTCTTCCAGGTGATTGATGCAGACAAGGCCGCATATGAAGTCAATGGTCTGGATAATGCGATTCTGAACTTGACCAT
>JABURN010000258.1 GCA_014762585.1 Methylophaga sp. | reverse complement strand
GGGGGGGGGGAGGAGAGGCAGTGCATGGCCTGGAAAATGCCGCCGGGTAGCCCTTTATGGGGGGCGGAAACACAAGGATGGGTACCACCGGCAGCCAGGCAGTAACGGAGTTCATAGTTATGCGGGGAGACCGGGAAAACCATACCCATATTGAAGGGCTTGCCTTCGGCTTTATAGGACTCGACCACGGGCTTCAAGGCTTCGGCACTGATCGGATGCACAGGTTTGCCGTCCTCCCCCATGGGTACATTCGGTTTCATCTGGTCCCAGATTTCATTGGAAACGGTAATACCGTTGCCATTCAAGTCCATACTGAATGCGGTAATAATGTCAGCCTTGGTGCCAAATCCAATGGTAGCGCCCAGTGGTTGCCCGGCGAGCATATGAGCACCATCGAGAGTACCGTCAATGACGCCATCCAATAAGACTTTCCAGTTGGCCTGGGCTTCCAGCGTGACGTAAAGTCCTTCGTCTTCAAAAAAGAACTTTTCATAGGCAATGGCCAGTGGTGCCATATCAGTGAGTTTAATGAAGCCGAATTTGAGTTCCGGCTTTTCGATTTCACCCGGTGCGGCGTAGGCACTGGTGACGGACATCATGCCGGTGCTGAATACCAGACTGGCTGCAGCCAGGCTTTTGACCAGCTTACGGCGTGTGATGGATAACTGTTTTCGCATTATCTGCTCCTGAATTTTGTTCAAAAAAAAAGACGTGCTCGCAGGCGTATTGCCAGCAAGGACGTCTTTATCCAGAAATTAAGTTTTGCTTTACCCGTCGTTGGGTTGTGACTCACAGGAGTGTTAGCAGATAATATGCCAACTACATGCCTAAATTATTAATCCATAAAAGTCAGTGACTTACTCAGTTTCCATCAGGTTGAATTCATTTCGGAGCTGCACAGTTAAGGTTCATCTTAAAAGCAACGCACAGCACTGGTGCGGAGACGATCTCAGCCTCATGCAGATTGCTATCAGACTGACTTCTTCGGTTCCAGCAAACTGGCCGTAGCCAGAATATTGTGTGCTAACTGGGCCAGCCGCATATTCTGGTTCATCGCTGAACTTCTCAGCAGCCGGTAAGCTTCATCTTCGGTACAGTTACGTTGTTCCATAATGAGGCCTTTGGCACGATCGATAATTTTGCGGTCGGCCAGTGAAGTCTTCAGTTCCTTGATATGCTTTTGCATCGACTGGTACTGGCGGAACCGGGCCATTGCGGTTCTCAAGATAGGCAACACCCGGTCTTCACGAAAACCATCAACGATATAGGCACTGACACCGGCCTGAATCGCCAGCTCAATCGCATCATCCCGGTCATCATGGGTAAAAATGACAATGGGCAGCGGGAACTGCTCGTTGATGATTTTGAACTTGCTGAGCATATCGTTATCACTGTTATCCATCACAGCAATAATCAATTCCGGTTCGACCGTCCATTTCAGTGTCAGTAACTGCTGCAGGGTGGAGCCTTCAAAAATAATCTTATAGGGCGTCTCTGTCAGCGTATTTTTCAGGCTGTCACTGATATCACCGTGTTCACTGATTACAATCGTGTTGATGCTGGTTTCTGAAGTCATGGCAACGTTGCTCATATCATTCGGGTGTGTTGTTGCGAGGCATAGTGAATGATGATGCCGAACACCTTCAGCACTTCATCAATCGCCCGGGTGGAAACATTAAAATAGTCATTGGAATCAATCTGCAGCCGCCCTTCTTTCAGAACATTGAGCTCAACCATGTCCATCAGTTTGTTGACACTGTCACTGATAGCCCTGGAGGCATTTTGCAGCGTGTGGTGCAAATCATCGTTGTTGATGCCGTTGATTTGCTTGACCAGTTCATTGGTGGTGCTTTGCACCGAGATTCTGAGAAAGTCGAGGATGATACGATCGGCGCCTTCGCAGACGCCGCGGGCACAGATCCCGGAACCAACCGCACGCGTCTGTCCCACTGTTTCCGCTACACGCAATGTGTCGAGACAGACTTCAGACACCCGCGTGCAGCGATCCAGCATCATCCGATGCAGATCATGATCACGCATCACATCATCCAGCAGAGAGAGCTGACCATCGATCATCAGACTATGCTGGCGAACCAGGTTATGTGATTTCAGATCTCCGGCCAGGGCATGTTTTTTCAGTCTGGGCCAGTGTTCGGTAAAGGATTCCCACTGCGGAAAGCGTTTAAGCTGCAGGCTGTCGTTACTGGAAATCAGATGATCGATATCTCCCTGCAGGCTGACCAGTTGAGGTTTGAGTTTACTGTTGCCCTGACTGACCGCATTGCTTGTGCCGCGATGTTTCTGGCAACTGTCTATGATGCGTTTCATATGCACAGTCAGCAGAATGCCCTGCTCGATACGGTTTTGCTCTTCGCGTCTCATTACAGTAAGACGGCTGATAAGGTATATAAGGCACACAACGGTGAGGCCACCGACAAATATCGGATACATCTTTGCTCTCCAGTGAACAAGATAGGGGGACTAGCCGGCGGCGCAAAACTGTGTGAAGGCACTGCGCCGCCTGCTGCTGTTTACTCCCAGGCGACTAACAATCCGGCCATCAACCCCAGCGGAGAAATCATGACCATGAACAGTAATTTCCCCAACTCTTTCAAAAGAAATACAAAATCAATGATGTAACCCATTTCTTTACCTCCTGTAAGGTTGGACTATTCAGAATTTTGCATAAGCTGTGCCAAAGAAATAAATCATTAATTTCAATAACTTGAGAAACACTCTCCCGTAATCCATGCCACAAAATGGTGTGATTTCCTCCACGCTGAGCAAATATGGTGCATCGCACTCACGCCGCGGTGGGCTGATGTCAGACACACAGAAATAAAAAAGCCGGGCTTAGCCCGGCTTTTGTTTTTATATAAAGACTGAGACTAGAATTTAACCTGACCATAAACCCAGAATTTTTCGGTATCGGTCAGTCCAAATTCATCATCCGCATTGTAGTCTGCGTATTTCACCCCCACGGTATAGTGTTCCTTGAAGGTCTTTTGCAGCATGATATCGAACTCGTCACCTGCGTCGAGGCTGCCTTCGTCGGTTTCAAAATCGTGATAAACCGCGACCAGTTTAGCCCCCAGCACATTCCCCACCAGCGTGACGTAGGTGTCTTCCAGGCCCTGAGCCGGCGTTGAGAGAAACTTATCTGCCCAGCCCTGATAGGCATGGTTGGTACCCAACGGGGTCCTGAAAGCATCTGTGCCATCGCCTTCCTGAACTTCATGGGACAACTTCAGCATCCAGCCTTTGTATTTTCCGCCCAGTTCCAGCAGGTAGTAATCCTGCTGTTCCATTTCGCCCTCAGCGTAATCATCCTGGGTGGCATACTCAGCAGTGTAGAGCACACTGAAAGCATCGTTGAGCGCTTGTGAACCCGATAATCTCAAGCCATAAGTAGCTGTAGAGTTCTTGTTATCATCCGGCGCGTCCTCATAATCCAGCAAATAAGCATAGCCTTCCAGTTTACCGACAGGCAGACCGCTGTACTGCAAATTGAACAGATGGCTATCCATATCAATGTCACCATCATTGATCAGCGGTGCCACATCACGGTCTTCACCGAAGATAGTATGAACCTGGTTCAGATAGGCATAGCTGAGGGTGGTATCAGGCAAAGATTGATTGACGATACTGAAGGCATCAAAAGTCTGCCAGTTCTGACGCCAGCCGACAGTGCCGATAAAACGGTGGAACGGCGCATCCCTGAATGTCACAATCTGCCGGCCGAATTTAAATGTTGTATCGAAATTGTTGTAGGCCAGAAATGCCTGATTGACTTCCGTGCCTTCCGGATCGGCCACAATCGGATAATCGGGCTCGCCGTTGGTGCCAGCGGCATTAAACTTATCGGACCCCAGGTGAGAAACATCTTCAAACTCAACAAAGCCGCTGAAGCCATGGAATGCCCCGGTTTTATAGCCCAATGTTGTACGCAGCGTAAAAGCATCCGCTTCTTTATCGATGCCATCCTGATCCACATTTTCATAACGGGCGCGTGCAGAAAAGCTGACTTTTCCGCCGGTTAACGCTTCCATAAAGGCATCTTCAGCCTGAGCGATGGCGGGAACCATTGTCATACTGCTCATGCCTGTCGCCAACAGACTCAGGGCCGTCAATTTTTTCATTTTTGGCATTGTTTATCCTCGTATAAAAAAAGCCATGCAGGTCACCCTGTCATGGCTTCGTTACCTTGATTGATTAATCGTTAATATCGAAAAGAAAGATGGCTGCGTCGTTGCAGAGTCACTGTTCAGGTAGTTGCAACCATAGTGCCAATTTAATAAGTCGTTGTTTTTATTACCCCATTCATCTTTTTGTGAAATTTTCGTGACGACAAATGCACCAATTAAATACTTATTTGTGGCTCAATGCACTACAAGGTAACAATCAGAAAGACGTGAAGCCGCCGCAAATAAAAACGGGACATCTGAAAGACGTCCCGTGACTGCAGATATTGTGAAAGTGCATCAGTGGCCGAGCAGTTTCTTCAGCTCAGGGACACACGAGCCACAGTTGGTTCCAGCATTAAGCTTGCTGCCAATATCGTCCACATTTTTAACGTGCCCGGTGCTGATGGCTTCTTTCAGGGTATTTTCACCCACACCGAAACAGGAGCAGACAATGGCACCGCAATCCTTCTGCCCCTTGCCCGGCTGCCCAACCAGCAGACTGTATCGCTCGGCATCAGACAAACTGCTTGCTGTGAACAGTTGTGATAACCAGGAGCGGGCCGGCAGATCATGGCTTGGCGCAATAAAAACGACGCCTTCAAGTTTATTACCGACAATTTTACCGGCGCGGTAACGGCCGGCTTTTTTATCAATAAAGTCCAGCCATTCGCCCTCTTTGCCCAGGTGCTCCTGTGCCCAGGAGTCCGGATGAGCAATCTCTTTTTCACCGGCAATTTCATAACGCCAGAACTGAGCCCCTCTGACCTTGACCCAGTAATTGGCATCTTTCACCATGATCGGTTTACGGGAAAGAATAAAACCATGCCAGCCAGGCTGATAGGGTCTTATCCTGACCGGAGTATGTTTGGATTCAGGTTGGCCTGAAATCGGGTCGTAGACGGCTGCAACCAGTGCATCAACCCTGGCCATCGACGCGAACTGGTTACTCCAGTGAATAGGCACAAACACACTGCCCGGTCGTTGTTCATCAGTGAACACCACCCGTACAATCATTTTGCCCCACTGGCTGCTGACCTCGGCCAGTGCGCCATCGACCAGATCCCAGTTCTGTGCATCCACAGGGTGAATCTGCACCATCGGTTCCGGGATGTGCGCATTCAGGCGAACCGCCCGACCGGTGCGGGTCATGGTATGCCACTGGTCGCGAATACGACCGGTGTTGAGCACCAGCGGGTAGTCATCCGAGGTCAGGTTCTGCGGCAGTTTGGGCTCAATCGGCAGCATTCTGGCTTTGCCGGACGGAGTAAAGAAACGGCGATCAGTAAACAGTCTCGCGGTACCCGCAGGGGCCTCTGCGGTGACCGGCCATTGAATCGGGGCCAGTTTCTCATAGGCTTCATCACTGATATCAGCCATCCCACTCAGATCAAAGTCCCGGCTGCCGTTATTTTCAAACGCAGACAGACGCGCATGCTCGCGGAACACGTCCACCGGTTTTTCAAACGGGAAGGCTTTTTCAAAACCCATCTTGCGGGCAACCTGAGTCATGATCCACCAGTCGGGTTTGGCTTCTCCGGGCAACGGCAGGAAAGCCCGCTGATGACTGATACGACGTTCCGAGTTAGTGACAGTACCGTCTTTTTCACCCCAGGCCGCTGCCGGCAGCAGAATATCGGCCAGTTCCGTGGTGTCAGTATTGCTCTCACATTCTGACACCACCACCAGTTCGCATTTTTCGAGTGCCGCTTTAACACTGTCTGCTTCGGGTAGGCTCACCACCGGATTCGTAGCCATAATCCAGACCGCTTTGATTTTGCCTTCGGCCACATCTTTGAACATATCGATGGCTTTGGCCCCGTTTTCGGTAGCGAGTCGATCGGTTTCCCAGAAGCGGGACACGCGGTCATGATGCTCCGGGTTGGTGATCTCCATATGCGCCGCCAGCTGATTACTCAGACCGCCGACTTCACGGCCGCCCATCGCATTGGGTTGACCGGTAAAGGAAAACGGTCCCATCGCCGGTTTGCCCACCCGGCCGGTAGCGAGGTGGCAGTTAATAATACTGTTGGTTTTATCGGTACCGGAGGTGGATTGATTAATGCCTTGAGAATACAGCGTGACGACCTTCTCGGTTGAGGCAAACAACTGATAGAACTTAACGATATCCTCTTCCGGCAATTCGGTGACCGATGACACCTGCGGGATATTACCGGCGCTTTCCTTGGCCGCTTTAATCGCAGCCGAGAAACCTTCGGTATGCTGCTCCAGGAAATCCAGATCCAGGTAATCTTCCTGCTTAAGAAAATTGAGCAGCCCATTGAATAAAGTCGCATCACTACCGGGTCTCAGAGGCAGGTGCAGATCGGCAATATCACAGGTTGATGTCTTTCGAGGATCGATCACCACAATCTTCAGATCGGGGCGCTGCTGCTTAACCTGATTGATACGCTGATAGATGACCGGATGACACCAGGCTAGGTTGGATCCCGCCATCACCAGTAAATCCGCCTGCTCCAGATCCTCGTAGCTGCAGGGCACCGAGTCACTGCCGAATGCACGCTTGTAACCTGCCACCGCCGATGACATGCACAGGCGTGAGTTGGTATCGATGTTGGCACTGCCTATAAAGCCTTTCATCAGTTTATTGGCGGTGTAGTAATCCTCGGTGAGGATCTGGCCGGAAACATAGAAGCCGATGGCACTGGGGCCATATTTATCGATGATGTCTCTGAATTTTCTGCTGACAGTATTCAGCGCTTCATCCCAGGAAACGCGTTTGCCTTCCACTTTCGGGTAAAGCAGCCTGTTGGCCAAATCAACCGTTTCCCCCAGCGCCGAGCCTTTGGAGCAGAGACGGCCGAGGTTAGCCGGGTGACGCGGATCGCCCTCTATTGCGACTTTTCCATCAGCCTGCGGTGTCGCCAGGACACCGCAGCCGACGCCGCAATAAGGACAGGTGGTCTGAATAGTGTGTTCTTTACCCAAAACAGATGACTCTTTTATAGCGAAATATAGACCACGCCGTTTTCGATTTTGGTCTCAAACGTACGTGTGCAGCCTTCATCAGGCCCGGTTGCTTCACCACTTTCCATGTCGATGACCCAGTTATGGAGCGGACAGGCGACCCGTTTATCATAGACTATCCCCTGTGATAGCGGGCCGGCCTTATGCGGGCATTGATCGTAGAGGGCAAAAACTTCATCGCCTGCGGTTCTGAAGACAGCCACGTCGCCATCTTTGGTCACCAACACTCGTGACCCCTTGTTTGGAATATCGGCCAGTGGGCCAACTTCGGTCCAGCTCATGCTTACCTCTAGCTTACTTGTTTAATCGGAATGTAGTTTTCTTTGTGCTTGGCGGCATGCTCTGCCCACGGATCCGTCTGTGCGTTTTCCTGTGATTCATAGAAACGCTGAGCCAGACGTTTGCGGTTGGTTTCATCTTCCACCACCAGCGCCTGCACGTGCTTCAGACCGACACGCTCAATCCACGGTGCAGTACGTTCCAGGTAATGGCCTTCTTCACGGTAGAGCTGCATATAAGCCGCGATGTATTCCATCGCTTCTTCTTCAGTCGCCACTTTGCAGAGGAAATCAGTAGCCCTGACCTTGATACCACCGTTACCGCCGACATGCAGTTCATAACCGGAGTCGACACAGACCACACCGATATCCTTAATGGTGGCTTCGGCACAGTTACGCGGACAACCGGACACGGCAATCTTGAATTTATGCGGCGTCCAACTGCCCCAGGTCATTTTCTCGACCTTGATACCGAGACCGGTCGAATCCTGCGTACCGAAGCGGCACCACTCACTACCGACACAGGTCTTCACCGTGCGCAGTGATTTACCATAGGCATGCCCGGAGACAAATCCGGCATCACTCAAATCCGCCCACATCTTGGGCAGATCATCTTTCTTCACCCCCAGCAGATCGATACGCTGACCACCGGTGATTTTCACAGTGGGTACTTTGTATTTCTCGGAGATATCGGCAATCGCACGCAACTCTCTCGGGTTGGTCACCCCACCCCAGATCCGCGGCACAACGGAATAAGTACCGTCTTTCTGAATATTGGCGTGGACCCGTTCATTGATGAAACGTGATTGTGGATCATCTGCGTATTCCTTAGGCCAGCTACTCAGCATGTAATAGTTCAATGCCGGTCGGCAGGAATGACAACCATCAGGATTTTTCCATTCCAGCGCTTCAATCAGCTGAGGAATATTTTTCAGTTCCTGTTCTTTAATCGCGGTTTTGACCTCATCATGCGACATGTCGGTACAGCCACACATGGCTTTTTTGCTTGGCGTATCGTTAAAGTCACTACCCAGAGTAGAAGCCAGGATTTGCTCTACCAGACCGGCGCAGGACCCACAGGAAGCTGACGCTTTAGTGTGCGCTTTGACTTCGTCCAGGGTGTAAAGATTGTGCTGTGAAATCGCCTTGGTGATATCGCCTTTGCAGACACCGTTACAGCCACAGATTTCAGCATCATCCGGCAGATTGTCGGTAGAGTTGGCAGCGCCATGCCCGGAATCACCGATATGGTGCTGGCCAAACAGCATGTTTTCACGAATATCGGACACATCGGTGCCGTCTTTCATCAACTGGAAGTACCAGGTGCCATCTACGGTATCCCCATACAGCACCACACCAATCAGGCGATCATCGCGAATCACCAGTTTCTTGTAGACATGACGGGCGGCATCTTTGAACACCAGATCTTCAGTGTCTTCATCGCCGTTGAAATCACCGGCTGAAAACAGATCGATACCGGTGACTTTCAGCTTGGTTGAAGTGACCGTACTGATATAACGGGCAATGCCCATTTGAGCCAGGTGATTGGCACAGACCTTGGCCTGCTCAAACAAAGGCGCGACCAGACCAAATGTCTGGCTGCGGTGCTGCACACATTCACCCACCGCATAAATGGTCGGATCAAAGGTCTGCATGGTGTCATCGACCACAATACCGCGTTCACAATGAATACCGGCAGATTGCGCCAGTTCGATATTGGGACGGATACCTACTGCCATCACTACCAGGTCTGCATCTATCTCACTGCCGTCCTTGAAATGGACTTTCTCTACACGGTTGTCGCCACTGATGGATTCAGTGGCGTGACTCATCAGGAAATTCAGGCCTTTGCCTTTGAGTTCCTCCAGCATCAAATCCGAAGCCGCGCTGTCGAGTTGCTGGTTCATCAGCGTTTCACTGATGTGAACCACAGTCACATCCATGCCCTGCAGCATCAGACCGTTGGCCGCTTCCAGCCCCAGCAGACCGCCACCGATAACCACGGCTTTCTTGTGCGTTTTGGAGGTTTCCAGCATGGTATCGACGTCTTTGATATCGCGAAAGCTAATGACGCCGGGCAAGTCTGCACCAGGAACGGGCAGCATAAATGGACGTGAACCGGTTGCCAGCAGCAGACGATCATAGGGCTCAACGGTGCCGTCATCAGCCATAACCTGGCGTTTGACACGGTCAATCCGGGTCACCTTTTTACCTGAGTGCAGGGTGACGTTATTGTCTTCATACCATTGCAGATCGTTAATCATGATCTCGTTAATGGTCTTCTCGCCTGCCAGCACTGGCGACAGCATAATACGGTTATAGTTACCGTAAGGTTCTTCGCCGAACACGGTAATGTCATATTTCTCAGGTGCGAGCTTGAGCAACTCCTCCAGCGTACGCATGCCTGCCATGCCATTACCAATCAGCACTAATTTTTCTTTCATGGATCTCTCCGGTATTAACTGCCCATCAATATCGCAATCACCATGCCAAGTTATAAGGTATTGATATTGTTAAAAATGCGCAGATCGGAAAGCCCTTAATTGGTGCGATAAATACTTATTTGTGCACCAATTTGAAACAGCGCTTGTCCTTTATGATGCAAACACCGCATTCCTTAGCTTTCGCATGTGTTTTTTGGTTTTTTGCTGGAACACAAAACAGTGCACTCACTATTTCCTTTTTAAATTAGTTATTTAGGATACTTATTTATGTCATTAATGGCTGAAAGCGGCTGCTATGCTGGTTTGAAGGCAGTGTTTATGGTTAAGCTAAAAGAGACATAAGTCAGGGAAGTTTGATCTGGATCAATGTGGCCAATGGCTCATCTCAAGGACTATAAGCGGTCAGGTTCAGACAAAAGCTAATAATAAAATCATACATAAGGACATATGCCAGATGCCTGATCATGCTGATTCCAGTAGAGGCTTTATCAAGCAACATTTCTATAACCGTTCCATAAAATCATTTTTGCTCAGTGTCTCAATTTTCTTTTCAGCGCTGGGCTTCTTACTGATATATCTGGCCGCCGATCAGGTCAATAAAACGTCCATCAAGACCGCTTCTGTCAGTGCCTCTCAGGAACTGGTTCAGGTTATTTTTCAGGGTGTACAGCTGATACAGCAACACCCATGGACGCTGCAGGAAATAGATGAATATCTGAATAAAATTGAGCGCCAGCACCCAGCTTATCAGGTCAATATCAATTTTCTTGATCACACGCCGATAGTGAATACCGCCGCAAAAAACCTGGTGGCCAATCAAACCCGGTTTCATACTGATGCCAGTACTACGGCCCTGAGGTTTGAGTGGCCGCTGATGAATAACGGATTGTGTAGTGATTGCCCGCAATCAGTCTTTGCCGATAAGCCATTGGCAGTCATCAGCATCAATCATGACTTATCGACGTTGATGGACAGCGCCGAAGAAAAGCTGATGACTAATCTGATTTATCTGGCCCCTTTTCCATTTCTGCTAGCGATATTTGTCATTTTCTACCTTCACCGTCGCATCAATCGTTCCATGTTCGAGCTCGAGGACAGTATTGAACAGGTTCATAAAGTTTCCGACTTGGGCAAACTTGATCTACAGCACAATCAATACGGCTTTTCCGAACTGAACCGCATCTACAGCAAAGTGGATAAACTATCGGAGCGCATGCGCACGATGGCGGTCGACAAGGATTTACTGGAATTTGAAATACAGCTACTGGAAAAATTTGTCATCACTTCCGATGTCGTCAGGGACTGGCGTGAATACATCAGTATTCTGCTGACTGAAATCAATGAGGTGATGCCCGTTTATAACCTTTACTCGATTTTCAAAGTCGAGGATGAAACCTTTGCGATGGAGTTATTCTGGCTGGGCCCTCCCTCGCCCACAACCAAAAAACAGGTTGAGCAGGCAATCCTTGAAGATATGAGCGAGCACCCGCTGTTTCAATCTCAATGCGGGATGGAGATTCTTCATCACACAGCGATACCCGATGCTAAGCAAATTGAGCTGGCGCCGGAAGATATTCGTCTGCGAACTAAAACACTGGTGCTGGATAAACCTAAAATTGGTGGGATTGTCGGTATCGGCGTCAACACGGATGTCAGCCAGGATAGCACCCGGATGCTGGTCACCAGCAGTATTCTGTCAACCCTGATCAATGTCGTGGGCTCAGTCAAAGCCATCTACAAATACACCAAGGATCTGGAATATTATGCGACCCGTGACCCACTGACCGACCTGCACAATCAACGCATTTTCTGGGAAATGCTCGATTATGAAGTGCTGCGTGCCAGACGTCATGGCTACAAATTCTCGGTATTGATGATCGATCTGGATAACTTCAAGAACTTGAATGACTCCTACGGTCATGGCTTTGGTGACAAGGCATTGCAAGCGATTAGCGATGTTTTGAGGGATGCTTTACGTGCCGGTGATTTTCTTGCCCGTTACGGCGGTGACGAATTTGCTGTTGTGTTGCCGGAGAGTGATCTGGAACAGGCACAACTCGTGGCTCAGCGTATTCTGAAAGGCACCGAAACCATTGATTTATTTACACCTGATACCGGCGAACGGGTGGATGCCAGCATGTCGATCGGTCTCGCGGTTTTCCCGGATCATGCTGACAGCAGCAAAGACCTGTTCATGTTTGCTGACAATATGATGTACAAGGCGAAGAGCCACGGTAAGAACCGCGCCTACACACCGGATGAGGATGATATTCTCGAAGTATTCCGGGACATCAATGAAAAGAGCCTGATGATTAGCAAAGCTATCAAGGACAAGGCTGTCATCCCTTACTTCCAGCCACTGGTCAGTACCCGCAGTGGCGAGATCAAAGCCGTGGAAGTCCTGTGCCGGATCATGACCGATGATGGTCATATCATGGGCGCTCACGAATTTATCGAGATCGCTGAGAAGCTGGGCATTATCCATAATCTGGATTTTGTGATGCTGGAAAAAGCGCTGCTGCAGATGGAGCGGGAAGACTACGAAGGCATGATTTTTATCAATATCTCGCCCCGTTCGCTGGTGCTGAGTGAATTCTTACCCCAGGTCGAACGTATCGTCGAAAATGCCAGCATTGCCCGCGAACGCATCGTGTTTGAGATCACCGAACGCGATACCGTTAAAAATATGACTTTGCTGGAAAAATTTGTGATCAACCTGAAAGCGGAAGGTTTCAAGCTGGCTGTGGATGACTTCGGTTCCGGCTTCTCTTCTTTCCATTATCTGAAGCACTTCCCGATAGACTTCGTCAAAATTGATGGTGAGTTCGTCGCCAATATGGTTCACAACGTTAAGGATCATGCGGTGGTGCGCTGTATCTCAACTCTCGCGCATGAACTTAACGCAGCGACCATTGCGGAGTATGTCGAAAGTGAAGATGTGCTGGCCGCGGTGCGGGATATCGGCATTAATTACGCTCAGGGCTACCACATCCGACGGCCAACCCCATATATTCTGTCACCCGCACATGATGTCACGCTGCACAAAGCAGAGTGGAATCGGGGCTAACAACCAAGTGCTGCCACCTCCTTGTGGCAGCATCGCAGGATTTTTATGGCGCGGCATTCCACACATGGGACTGCAATTGCCATTCACCGGCGTCGTTCTGCTGCAGTACGGTCACCAGCACGCCACCGAATGACACCGGCTTCTGCTCGGCATCCACGCCTTCAGCCTGCCAGTAGCCGATCTGTGTAATCTGATTCTCAGCAGCGATGATATCCACTGTTTCGATCTGGTGATTGTGGACACCATTATCGATAAAGCCTGAGAACAGATTGCTGATGGCTTCGTGACCTTCCAGCAGTTTGCCATTGCCGGGTGAAACGCTGGCATCAGTAGCATAAAGCGCTACCAGCTCATTGAGTTTTCCCTGGTTCAGGGCCTGATTCCATTGCTGATTAGCCTGGCTGACAATCGTTTCCGGGCTGTCTGCCAAAGCCGCGGCACTTAAACTCATGGCTGTCATGGCTACAAATAACTGTTTCATAAACGGTCTCCTTTAATTAATTAGGAAGCTAACTGTTAACACAAAAAATAGCTCAGTCAAATACCTGAGCCTGCTGATTCAGCTTCATCAGAACCTGCATCAGCATGTCACCCTCTTCATCTGTCAGCGCAGTCATCAACTGCCTGACCCGGCGATAATATTCCGGCATGACCTCATCCAGTTTCGCCTGCCCCTTGCTGGTCAACTTGACTAGGCTCTGCCTGCGATCTTTGGGTGACACCATCCGACTCACCAATTTGTCTCGCTGGAGACCATCGATCAGTCCGGTCATGGTGGCACGACTGACTCCGGCTTTTTCTGCCAGTTTCGACGGGCTGGAGCAAGCATCGTCCTCACGCATCAGTAATACCAACACCCACCAGCGCCCCTGCAACAGGGCATGGGCGTTCAGATAACGGTCCAGGCCGTTGGATAAGTCGGTCGCGACGCGCAGAAAAGTCAGAAACTGTATCACCCTGTCGATATCGGCATCGGGATAGCGATCAGCAAACTTCTTGAGGATATGCGCATCCGGTAAGTCTTTGAGCTCCAGCATAATTCAGATTATAGTTAGCTTCCTAATTATTTTCAATGCCTGATTATATTTCAGATTCAGTTTCAGTTAATTTAGGCTTCAGCTTGGATTAAGTCCAGCCTCCTAAGATGGGAAGCGTTCATCAATAGAGGAGACTGAACATGAAATTAATGAGTGCGATTACCCTGAGCAGTGTCTTAACCGTGCTGGTTTTATCTGCACCGGTTAAAGCCGATGACGATGATATGCGCGAAATGAAAACCTTGTCTGAAGGCCTGGGACTGATTTCGCTTGAAGAAGCAAAAACCAAAGCACTGGAAGCCAAACCCGGCG
>JABURN010000049.1 GCA_014762585.1 Methylophaga sp. | reverse complement strand
GGGATCTAAACAAGTGTGGATTCAATCCGGTAGGGTGTATTCAGTGGACGCTTACATTCTGAGCCCTGGATCAGTAATTACTGCAGTATTCACCTCTTGGCTGACTTGCCTCAGTGAAAGCTCACAAGGGAGTGAAGCTATAAAAGCATCATTAATCCCCCCAGAAACAGACATCACCAAATAAAACAATGGCGGGACTTTCGCCTCTTGGCCTGATATTAGTGTCGGATCAAAGATATCATCTAGCACCGTTCCGGAATCTCCCTGGTTAAAGCTACCCCCGCTACAGGCGTTGGTAAGGCTCACAGATCCATATTGAATAGAAAATATAGGAGATACCGCGATCACCATCATTATGATGATTCGGACAATATCGACCTCTAGGCGTCGGAGAGATGTAACGGATGCTGACTTAGCATCTTGTGATTGGATGGGTGTAATTACGTTATCAATAATAACTGCTAGCAGTGGGATATAAGCTAAACCTGTGCTCGTTATAATCCCCCAGATAATATCGTATAGGTGCCATCCGAAGGTGGTTAAAAACATCTCGAAAACGCTACCTACAGCCATCTTCAGCCTTCAATAAGTTTGGTGGGGAGGGATTCTATAATCAGTATTTCAAAAACAATTAGTGCACCAATAACCCGCCATTTCATTGTTTTGGCATGTTCCAACTGAGCTGAGCTTAGTTCCTTGTACTTGGCCATGAACTGGCAGATCTCAGACCAAAACACGACTAATGATGCAATCAATGCCCAGCGAACAAATCTTAGGGAGTTATTCCAGCCAGATACATTCGCAGAAAATTTTGAAAGATCATCCTTTGTCTCAACAATAAAGCTGAGAACCAACCCCATTAGGATGCTGAAAACAACTAAGTAGCCACACCACTTAAAAAACGTTTTCACAGTACAACCTCGATAAGAACTAGTGAAACCAGTGAGGCAAGAAAAGCGGCCCTCCATCGAGTCAGAACGATCAAGTATCTGGTGCCGCGAAAACGGATAGCAGCTAAATAAGCTTCTGGCCAACGTTGTGATACCAATGGCCAGAAAAGCAGAGTGATAATGGGGATTGTGGCCATAGCATTAAAAATCATTAAATCTTGAGTAATTTCGCTCTCCGACATTGCTGGTAATAGTCCATGTTTGACAGCCAGCAGCTGGTAGAGACATAGAACTGTCAGGAGTCCAGCAAAGACCAGGAGGAATTTCAGTGCTCGGTTCAAGTGGCGCATGAACAGTTACTCCCCACCTTCAGAATTAAAGAAATCCCCAGCAAACGGATTTTTGTGTGGGTTGTACTTATCCGCCTCCAGCTCTGACCGCCTAGCAAACGATACAGCCTGCTTTAGTATTTCGAGATCTATCGTGACCATGGCCATATGGCGCATTGGCTCACTGATCTCAAATTGAAATGCGGTCATTGCGTTTAAAAGGTCTGGAGGTGCGATATCTGGCAAGCCAGTCATCTGACGGATAGCATTTGCATTCATTAGCAGGTGGTACATTGCCAGTTGGTCGGTGACGCAAAACTCATAAACACCTTCAAGAATGTCCGAGTGCGTCTCTTCCACTTCCCCAACAGTTTCTGCTATTTGCTGTTTTGCTTTAACTTTAGCCTGTAACTGCTGGAGCTTTTCCTGATTAATTTTAATCTCAACCAACGGTTCACCTCCTTGCTCCAAATCTTTCATGGCCAAGTGAGGGATCATTTCTCGATCGCGATTAGAGAGTTCGATATCAGCAGACTCTTCATCCAGAAAATATTGAGAAATCACGTTAAAAATCATTTCTGAATCGAGTTCAGTAATCGTTTTCCAATAGTCCATAAATCCTCCTATAGTGACTATTGGTAACGATAAGTCGGTCAGACATCATTTTGAAGAGAGAACCGGATATTGCTCTGGGTCGGTTATAAGGTTTTTTCACTAGCACTTATTCACATCTTTCTGAAAACATTCATAAAGGAGATATAAAGGAAAAAACTATAGGTTTAGGGGGGTGCTGATTATGCGTATGTTTTCATCTTAACAGGGGTCTGATTATGCGTATTAGGGGGGCCTGATTATGCGTGGATAACTATTTTTCTCAACATGGTTATCCCCTGTAAAAATGCGTGTATATCACATTAACCGCTCCGATACGGGATTGGCGGAGGGCTCGGCAACATCTGTATGCCCCCTTTTACCTGTCGCACCTTGGCCGTTGGGTAGACGGCCAGCACCTTATCAAGCGCTCGAAGAAATTTCTTCTTAAAATTCTTGTCTGCCTCGTAACCTGTGTATTCCTGTCCGAATTGCTCTCGCAAGCTGTGCCAGCGTAGCGTCAAAGGCTTGCCGTTGATCCTGTGGAGCCGATCGGCCAACATTGTGTATATATCCATGGCCAGTGCTCCGTCAGAGAGCGCATTTAATGCACGCAAGTCGAGTGGTATCGCATGCTCAAGCAGTGTTTGGTAATACTCGCTGGAGAAAGTGATGATGCCTGGCCAAAGGGATGGCTGCTCTTCATTATTAGTCAGCCATGCTTCAAACCTCTGGATCGGCTTGCCGTCATAGGTGATTGCTCTAGATTGGGTAGTGAATCCCAGAGTCATGCTGCAAGCTGAAAGAGCCAGCATTTGCTTGCGGAACATTGTGTAGCTGCCTGTGCGACCACCTGTCGACGCTTTATTCAGGCACCGCAAAAATTCACTGGCACTGCGACCGATTTCAATTTCTGGTGTCTTAAGACGAAGAGCTTGTGTATTCAGGTGCCCCATAACTAAGCGAGGCATGGGTCCATATGGAATTGGCTGCTGAATAAATTGCTGGCCATCCCATATTTTTCCTGCGGTCAGATACAGGCCGGCGCCACCACAAGTTCGTTCAAAATGCAGCGAGTCCACTTTGGACCGGGGCAGCCCCACCTGACACATAACCGAGTGCATAAATGTTAGGTCGTCGTTTTCCGGGCGGGCATGCTCGATCTCTATACTAGCATCAAGCAGTTTCCTCTCCCGCTTGGTCAGTACCAGTTGGGATGGCTGATCATGATTACTGTCCACGTTAGATATCTGCTAGCTATCCGATAGCTTCAGCGCAGATTGACAGCCCAGCTGTGTCCTCACAATCCCGTGCGGATGGGCCATCAACCTGCCCATCCACTAACCTTTTTGTTCATCGATCCAACTCAGTGCATCTGATACAGAGATTAGGATCTTTCGTTGACCTATCTTTCGAACAGCAACAAAAAAACCATTGTAGTGCCTGTGTTTGACCAAATATTCAAGCTCACCCAACGTAAATAAATGTGGGTAACGTCGGACGAAATCTATCTTTGAAAAGAACTCCTTCTCAGTCGTTTGGCCGAGCGTATCTAATGGTTCGTTCACCTTCCATCTCCCCTGTACTTCGTGAGTGCACAGATTGCCAATGAGGTGAAACTCGGTCTATGGAGAACCGGTTATTGGGTTGAGCCGGTTCTCCATTGACAAGTCTTTATTATCTTGAATTGAAAATCACATTAAAGAATTCCAGACAGTGCTTTATTCATTGTCTCATTAAGAACTCTGGCTTTATGAGCAGTAGAGAGATGTGCGTACCTTTTTGTGGACTGGAGCGATCTATGTCCCAATATTTCGGCAATTTCCAGCAGAGTCCTACCATCACGCGCCAGAGTCGAAGCAGCATCATGGCGTAAGTCATGCCACCTAAAGTCATCTATCTGTGCAAGTTTTCTGGCACGATTCCATTGCTTCTTAAAATCAAACGGTTTGTCTGGATCCGTCGTTGAAGGAAATATTAAACCGTTACCTACTTCTCTATATTCAGCCAAAACATCAAGCACTGGGGCAGGCAATGGTGAATAGACCGGATCACCATTTTTTGTTTTTCGAACTTCGAGTAAGCCGCGACTGAAGTCAACATCAGACCAGCGCCGCTCTAGTACATTACTTTTCCGTAATCCAGTACAGAGTGCAAGTACAAAAGCTAGGTAAAATTTCCCTCCAACCTCACGACTAGCTATGACTAAACGCTTTTTTTCGTCATCTGATAAATAGCGTACTCGCTGATTATCGATTGGTTTGTTTCTTACCGTTTTTACTGGGTTTGTTGATATATATGACTTTTCCGTCTCTTCATTCCTTAAAATCGCATAATCAAAGATTGAAGCCAGGATAGCTTTGTATTTGTTGAATGTTGCTGGGGCCTTGTTATCCCACTTCTGCAAGGCATCACGACAATCTTCGGTTGTAATACTGTCCAATAGCTTGTCGCCAAAATATTCAGCAAATAATTGAACTGCAGAAATACGTATCGAGTCGGTCCCTGTCCAATGTTTTAAGTATTCGTTTGCCAAGTCTGAAAACGTCACTTCACAAGGTTTTTTGCCAGTTATAGCAAAATTCTCTAAATCACTGAGAAACCTTGCCGCCCAATCAGCCGCGTCACGGCGTCGTCGAAATGTTTTAGTTTTATAGTTTCGGGATTTATACGTGATTGTGGCGGTGTATCTTACTTCGCCAGATTTTAGTATTTTCTTTTTTATGAATGAACCAGCCATTGTCTGAAATCTCCAAATAACGGCTATCTCTACAATTAACTATAGAAATAACTATACTTTTCAAAATTTCAGTACCACAGCTGTACAAGGCGTTTCATCCTGAAAGCCTTACCCGTTGCGGGTTGAAGAATGGTGGCTATGGGTGGATTCGAACCACCGACCCCATCATTATGAGTGATGTGCTCTAACCAACTGAGCTACATAGCCGTATGAGAAGCGCGCCATGATACGATAACAACCGTTAAATATCAAGGCTGAAAACGAATTTTATAACCAGTCACTGAGCTGGATACCAAAGCCGATGCTATTACTATGGGCATCGTAATCAATCAGGCTCTCTCCGTAACCGTTGAACCACTGCACATAACCTCTTACCCGGTCGCTTAGCGGGAAGCTCCAGCCCAGTTGAATAGCACCGTAGTTTTCACCGAAATCGAGATTATTTCTAAGCATCAGCTCGAAATTGTGACGGTCCATTTTATACAGGGCGCCCAGTTCAAAGTTGCCCATATATTCATCGATATCGGGATTATCATCGTCTTCATTGTCTTCGTTGATACGAAGCCAAGGTTTGAACGAGAGATAAAGATCATCATATTCAAAGATGAAATCGGCATACACGCGGTTCCAGCTGCGCGACAGTTCACCGGACTGACCGTTGGACTGGTGCGATATACCTGTTCGAATCACCGAGTTTTTCACACCGAAAATTTCATAGTCATTACGGAATGACAGCCAGGCCTCCGGCTCATGGTTAGAGTCACGGAACGGTGCCGACCCTTCCTTGTTGAACTGCTGCCAGAATGACCGGTTGGTATAAGCGACGTAGAGATCCGCACGGTTGTTGAACAGCCCGTAAGCAACCGGTGCTTTCAGACTGATCTGAAACTTGGTCTCCCAGGGCTGGAAGTTAATATCATCATCCGGATCAGCGGCACGGAATGGTGCCTCATTCGGCGAGCTCATATTGTTACTGAGCATAATGTAATTGGGCTTATGCGGCAGTAGTACGAAAGGATTGCGTGCTTCTTTCTTTTCCAGAAATAAGCGACGGGTAATAGCGGAGTCGTCTTCAGTTTCAACACCGTTTTCTGTGACTTCGATATCAACCGGTTCGCTGGGTGAAGGGGCAGCTGCTTCGATATCCGCCTGTGTTGCTTCACCTTCACAGAACTGGCGTAGCTCGCCCACCGTCACCGTATCATCAGCAGTGGCCATCTGTGTCATCAGACACTGATTGATCTGCTCATTGGCCTGCAGCGTTGATATTCCGCCGAGCATGGCTAAAAGCCATACTGAAATCACCATTTTCATAGGCTACCTGCCTGAAAGGGAATTAAGTCTTTAATTGTTATAGCAAATTAATTAGACATTGAAACGGAAGTGCATCACATCACCATCCTGGATGATGTATTCCTTGCCTTCCAGGCGCCATTTACCGGCATCCTTGGCACCCTGCTCACCGTTATAAGCGACGAAGTCATCATAGCTGACCACTTCTGCGCGGATAAAGCCTTTCTGAAAATCAGTGTGGATCACACCGGCCCCTTCTGGCGCCGTAGCCCCCAGTTTGACGGTCCAAGCACGGACTTCTTTAACACCGGCGGTGAAGTAAGTATGCAGGCCCAGCAGTTGATAACCACTGCGGATGACACGGTTCAGACCCGGCTCTTCCTGACCCAGCTCCTCCAGAAAGTCGGCTTTCTCATCGTCTTCCAGATCGGCGATTTCCGCTTCGATCGCGGCGCAAATCGGTACCACAATGGCGTTTTCCTGTTCTGCCAGTTTCTGTACCGCTTCCAGCGCCGGATTATTATCAAAACCGTCTTCAGAGACGTTAGCGATATACATGGTGGGCTTGCTGGTCAGCAATTGCAGATCACGCACCATCAACTTCTGATCCTTATCCAGGCCCATCGCCCTGACCGGCTGACCGCTGTCCAGATGATCGCGCATCGTGCCCAGCAGTTCCAGACGGGCTTTGGCGACCTTGTCACCACTTTTGGCATCACGAGTCGCTTTGGTAATCGCTTTTTCCACGCTTTCCAGATCCGCTAGTGCCAGTTCCGTATTGATGACTTCAATATCATCCAGCGGTGAGACTTTGCCGGCAACATGCACAACATTCTCATCTTCAAAACAACGCACCACGTGGGCAATGGCATCGGTTTCACGGATATTGGCGAGGAATTTATTGCCCAGGCCTTCGCCCTTGGAGGCGCCTTCGACCAAACCGGCAATATCCACAAACTCCATTGTGGTGGGCAGCACCCGCTCCGGGCTGACAATCGCAGCCAGTTTATCCATACGCGGATCGGGCACAGGCACGATACCGACATTGGGTTCGATAGTGCAGAAAGGATAGTTCTGGGCATCAATACCGGCTTCGGTCAAAGCATTGAACAGAGTGGATTTACCGACATTAGGCAAACCGACGATACCGCATTTGAATCCCATAACTAATCCTATTGAGAGTGTAGCCAGTTCATGGCCTTGTCGAGATTGCCCGACAGGACTTCCGGCAGAATTTTTAACATGTTGTCGATGGCCATCTCGATAGCCTCGCGATCGGTCGGCGAGGGTTTACTCAGCACGTAATCCGAGACCAGCTTGCTGTGGCCGGGATGGCCGATACCGAGACGACAACGCAGAAAATCTTTGCCCCCAGTTTGCGCAATAATATCTCTGAGGCCGTTATGACCACCATGGCCACCGTCGCGCTTGAGGCGAACCGTGCCCGGCGCCAGATCCAGTTCATCGTGGATCACCAGAATATTTTGCAGGGGGATTTTGAAAAAATTGGCCAGCGGTGCGACAGACTGTCCACTGCGATTCATAAAAGTCAGGGGTTTGAGCAGATAAAGTTTATGCTCCCCCAGATCGCATTGAGCCAGCTCGCCGTGATACTTTTTCTGCACCGTCAAAGTGGTGCCGAGATCACGAGCGAGCTGGTCCAATAGCCAGAACCCGACGTTATGTCGGGTTCCATCATATTGGGAGCCGGGGTTGCCCAGTCCGGCGATAATCCAGCTAGCCATTCAGCTCCCCAAGACGATTAAGATTACTCTTCAGTCGCTTCTTCGTCGTCGCCGTTTTGTTCTTCTTCGGCAGACGCTTCGGTTGCTTCTTCTTCGTCTTCTTCAACTTCCTGTACGCGTGGCATATGAATGCTCGCTACAGCCTGGTCGTAAGCAGAACGTTCGCCTTCTTCCAGCTCTTCTTCCTGGTGGTGAGTCAGTGCAACCAGGCTGACACCGGCAGGTACAGTCAGCTCTGACAAGTGCAGACTCTCATCCATGCCCAGTTTAGAAATGTCGGCTTCGATGAATTCCGGCAGATCTTTCGGCAGACAGGCGATGTCGACCTCGGTCATCATGTGTGAAACCTGACCACCTTCTTTCACGCCTGGTGCGACGTCTTCACCAACAAAGTGAATCGGCACGGTCATGGTCATTTCATGCTTGGCATCGACACGCAGGAAGTCAGCGTGCAGGATTTTGTTGTCGTTGGCAGGGTGACGTTGCAGATCTTTCAGAACCACCTGGTCTTTCTTGCCGTCAACAACCAGGGTCAGGATGTGCGCATAGAATGCTTCTTCATCCAGGTGACGCAGGAACTGGTTGTGATCCAGGGTGATTGAAACAGGATCTTTTTCTGCACCGTAAACCACTGCCGGGAATTTGCCCGCATGACGAAGGCGGCGGCTCGCACCTTTCCCCTCGTCAGTACGTGCTTCGGCATGTACTTCAAACAAGTTTTCCATTTTTTTCTCCAAAATGTATGAACATCAGTTCATCAAAAAAACCGCCTCACGGCGGCAATTCGCCTCCCCCGCGACCAGGTTCGGCACGAAATAAGCCAGTATTATACCGGCTAATCCATATACAAGGAGCTGACTGACTCCTCGTTACTAATTCTGTACATCGCTTCAGCCAGCATTTCAGCAATGCTGAGCACGCGGATTTTGTCACAGGCTTCGGCATGGGGCTGCAAAGGAATGGTGTCAGTGACAACCACTTCATCCAGTACCGAGCTGGAAATATTATCAATCGCCGGACCGGAAAGGACCGGGTGGGTTGAGTAGGCCACGACTTTTTTAGCGCCGTGTTCTTTCAATGCAGCAGCGGCCGCGCACAGCGTACCTGCAGTATCGACCATATCATCAATCAGCACGCAGACGCGGTTATTCACATCACCGATGATGTTCATGACTTTGGCTTCGTTGGCGCGCGGGCGGCGTTTATCGATAATCGCCAGTTCCACATCCAGATGTTTTGCCAGGGCACGGGCACGAACCACACCACCGACGTCTGGCGAGACCACGACCAGATCCTGGTATTTGTGTTTCCAGATATCACCCAGCAATACCGGTGAGGCGTAGACATTATCCACCGGACAGTCGAAAAAGCCCTGAATTTGATCAGCGTGCAGATCCACGGTCAGTACGCGATCGGCACCAACGCCGGTCAGCATGTTTGCGACCACTTTGGCGGTTATCGCAACACGCGCTGAACGCGGACGGCGGTCCTGACGTGAGTAACCGAAATAGGGAACAACGAGTGTGATGCGTTTGGCCGAGGCACGACGAATCGCGTCGGTCATGACCATCAGTTCCATCAGATTATCGTTCGTCGGCATACAGGTCGGTTGCACGATAAAGACGTCCTTGCCACGGACATTATCGAGAATCTCGACCATGATTTCGCCGTCGCTGAATTTTTCAACGGTGGCTTTACCAATGGAGATACTGAGGAAATTAGCAATGTTCTGAGCCAGACGACGGTTGGCATTGCCAGTGAACACCATCATGCGGGTGTCGGCAGTACGTTGCTGTAGCTGGAGAAGTCGGTTTTGTGTCACGGTAGTGGCGCCGAGTTTCTGTTAAAAAACAAAAGAAAGTGGCTGGGGTACCAGGATTCGAACCTGGGAATGCTGGGATCAAAACCCAGTGCCTTACCGCTTGGCGATACCCCAACTGTAAAAACTCATTCTATCATCTTGCAGTCGCATTCGACTTTTTTAATGTCGACGCTAATGCAGTGAGTGGCGACCGGTTACTGCCTTTGGCCACAAAACCCTGCCAGTTGGAGGGCAGGTTTTCCACTACTTGTTGCGCCTGCTGCTGATTCTCGAAACCAGCAAATAGGCAAGCGCCTGTTCCTGTCATCCTTGGCGACGCGTATTGTGCCAACCAATTCAGCGCGTTTGCAACTGCCGGGTAGCGTTTTATCACTACCTCTTCGCAGACATTTCTGCCTTCCCCTGAAAGGAAGCGCGATATTGTGATAGGTTCGCAGTCCCGTGTCAATTCCATTGCTGAAAATATTTCCGCAGTGGACACATGACAGTCCGGTTTCACTACGACATACCAAGGTTCTGCCGGGCTAATTGGTGTCAGCTTCTCCCCTACACCCTCAGCCCAGGCGGCAAAACCTGCGATGAAAATCGGCACATCTGCGCCCAGTTCGAGTCCAAGTTGTGCCAATTCAGATTCACTGACAGCAGTTTCCCAAAGATAGTTCAGCGCAACCAGCGTCGTCGCCGCGTTGGAACTACCGCCGCCCAGACCGCCGCCCATCGGCAGTCGTTTTTCAATGTGAATGACAGCGCCTTTGCTGCAGCCGCTGTATTGTTGTAAGCGCTTTGCAGCGCGCACGATCAGATTATCCTCATCCGCAACACCGTCAACGGACTGTTTGAGTCTAATCTCGGGCGAGTCTGTGATTTCAAACTGTAATTCATCACCGTAATCCAGAAACTGGAAAGCTGTCTGCAACTCGTGATAACCGTCAGCACGACGACCGGTGATATGCAGAAACAGATTCAGCTTGGCCGGAGCCGGCCAGCGGATCACTTGGGAATACTCCAGTCAGACACGATAAGCCTGACACTCATCTCCGGATGTTTCATAAACACTTTCTCCGGCATTGAGCTGCCTCGAAAAGGCATATAACGCAGAAACTCGATCTGCCAGCCGGCCTGTTCCAGTCTGGTCAGTCGACCCTGAGCATCCAGCTGTTTACTATCCACCGGGAATTCGGCATAAGGCACACCTCGAACCCAATCGCGCAGTGCACTCACCGGTAACAGCCAGCCCATCGCTTCAGCCAGCAGTTGCTCCGGCGTCGGCGCTGACAGCTGTTCTCCGTCATCCAGTGTCAAAGTGACGGTCTGGGCATTGCCATCCAGTTCCACACCACCCTGAGAGAAGGGACCGGATAATTTAATGTGAAACTGCTGACCCTGTTCCTGCCATTGAATCCCGGCATTCCAGCCTTCACGCCCTTGAATAATGGCGGTGCGGCCGTTGAACCCCCAGGCATCCAGCTTGGCCTGTTGGCTCAGGCGTTGCTGCCACAGTTGCTCAGGGTCCTGTGCCTGCTTCGATTGCCAGAGCGGCGCACAGCCTGCCAGCATCACCATTAAAGTCAGGCTGAGCAGATATCTCATAGGCCATACCTGCGCATGGTTTCCTGCAGCAATTGATTATTGGCATCTTTTTCCAGGCCTTTTTGCCAGATTTGCCTGGCTTCCTGTTTCTTGCCGCGTTCCCACAATACCTCGCCCAGATGCGCGATGAACTCGACGTCCGGTTGCACGTTCATTGCTTCACGCAGGTATTTCTCCGCCTTTTCAAGATCTCCGAGCCGGTAATAAACCCAGCCCAGACTGTCCAGGTAGAAAGGATCGCCCGGTTTCAGTTCCAGCGCACGGGAAATCATTTGCAGTGCTTCCTGGTGACGATCAGTGCGATCGGTCAGGGTATATCCCAGCGCATTCAAAGCCTGGGCATTGTTGGGGTCTTTTTCCAGAATCCAGCGCAGGTCCGACTCAAGCACGTCGAGCTTGTCCAGCCCTTCAGCGATCATTGCCCGGCTGTAGCGTAAATCTTCACTTTGCGGGTAACGATTAATGGCCTCTGATAACAGATCAAACGCAGCCTGGCTTTGCCCCTGTTCTCGCAACAGGCTGGCTTCAAACAGATAATACTGCAGCGCCTGCTGTGGCAGTTCCTCACGCAGCTGTGCCAGGTGGATACGGGCTTTGGCGATATCGCCCCGCTCGACCAGCAGATTAATGTAGTTGCTCTGAGCGACATCGAAACGGTTACTCTGTACCGGTACCGAGGCGAACCAGACCAGGGCCGCATCGATATTGCCGTTCATCTCTTCCGCCAGCCCCATAAAATAGGAAGCCTGATAGGTCGGGTCACCCAGCTTGAGCAATTCGCTGAAATAGGATTTGGCGAGCTGACCATCCTTGTCCTCCAGTGCCAGCAGTCCCAGAGCAAACAGGGCATCACGGTTCTCGGGTTCGTCGGCCAGAATGGTCTCGAAAACTTCGCGCGCCTGTTCTGTTTCACCGTTTTCACCCAGTAATTTGCCATAGGTAAAACGCAGATCCTGACTGGCACCATCACGTTTTGCCGCCTTGGCAATCAGTTTCAGGGCTTCTTCCGAGCGCCCCATGCGCTGCAGCGTATCAGCCTTGAGCACCAGGTAATCCTCATTATCGGGATCGGCTTCCAGCAAGGGGGCCAGCTTGTTCAGGGTTTCCTCATAGCGTTTGTAGAAAAACGCCATGCGGGCATAAGCGAATCGCGCTGCCGGATCGTTCTGCTGATAGCTGTCGAGCTGTTTCAGCATATTTAGTGCTTCATCAGGCTCAGCAACTTCGGCCAGATTTTCAGAAACACGGATGAGGTAAGTTTTCTTTTTATCGGGTGCCAGTGACAAAGCTTTGTTCACGGCATTTACCGCACCCTGATAATTGTCTTTCAACATCAGAAACGGTGCCTGCATGATGTACACATCAGCATCGTTGGGGTCGACTTCGATCCAGCGTTCCAGCGCATCATTGATTCGCTGTTGGTCCCGCGACAAGGTGGCTACCTGCGCACTGCGGCTGGCCAGAGCGGGGGATTCAACCATCTCTGCAGCTCGCTGATACAAATCAACCGCGATTCCCACCTGACCTCGCTGACCGGCCACTTCCGCAGAAAGGATGTAATACATCAACGCCGGCTACAGCGGCATATATTGTTTTGATTCTTTGGGCGCTGTTTTTGTGTCGGCAGCCGCTGTTTCCATCTTGTTTTCAGCAGGTGCAGCATCGGGCGCTCCGGCCTGTTGCGCGGGAGTCGAGGCACAGGCAAGCAAAAACAGAGGCATGCCTATCAGTCCGGCATGTTTGAGGCGCTGCCCGGCTCCCCGAAAGAAAGATTGCATCAAATCCATATTAGAACGACCTGCACGTTTGATTTTGATAGAATGGCGTATTGATTTGTCCAATAAAACGATTGCAACAACGGCTGTAGAGTTTACCAGCATTTAATTACGACTTTTTCTCAATATGCATCTTGTCACCTACGGCATCAACCACAACACAGCGCCCGTGCATGTCCGCGAGCTGTTTGCTTTTGATGCGAGTGTATTACCCAGCGCATTGTCAGCCCTGCACCAGCAGGAATCTGTGCTGGAAGTCGTGATTTTGTCGACCTGCAATCGAACAGAAATCTACTGCTGTCTTGACGATGATTCAGACAATTCGATCCTGGCTTGGTTGCATGACTTCCACCAGCTTGACAGCGAAACCATCACCCCTTATCTCTATCATTACCAGGGTGGAGACGCCATCCGTCACTTGTTGCGAGTGGCCTGTGGCCTCGATTCGATGGTACTCGGTGAACCGCAGATCCTGGGCCAGCTGAAAGACGCCTACAGTCAATCACTCAATGCCAGCACCCTGGGCAAATCCCTGGGCAGGCTGTTCCAACATGCTTTTGCTGTCGCCAAACAGGTGCGTACTGATACCGCGATTGGCAACAGCCCGGTTTCCGTTGCCTTTGCCGCAGTCAGTCTGGCCAAGCAAATCTTCAGTGACCTGGCGGAATCCACTGCATTACTGATTGGTGCTGGCGATACCGTTGAACTGGCTGCCCGTCACCTGCATGACAATGGGATTCAGCGACTGATTATTGCCAACCGCACCGTGGAGCGAGCCCATAACCTGGCCGTCCAGGTCGATGGCTATGCCATCAGCTTAAGCGAATTGCCGGCCCACCTTGCCGAAGCCGATATTGTGATCAGTTCCACTGCCAGTCAGCTGCCTATTCTGGGCAAAGGTGCGGTGGAACGGGCCCTGAAACAACGCAAGCGTAAACCCATCTTTATGGTGGATATCGCCGTACCACGCGATATAGAAGCCGAAGTCGGGCAACTGGAAGATATCTATCTTTATTGTGTTGACGATCTGAAAGACATCATTGAAGAAAACCTGCAGTCTCGCCGTGATGCCGCTCTGCAGGCTGAAGAAATCATCGACAGTCAGGTCGATCATTTCCAGGCATGGCTTCGTACTCAAGACGCTGTCCCTGTTATTCGAGCTATTCGTGACAGTGCAGAAGAGATAAGTAAGCATTCACTTGAAAAGGCATTAAGGCAGCTGGAACAGGGGCTTTCACCCGATCAGGTGATGGCGGAGCTGGCTCGTAGCCTGACCAATCGTTTATTACATGAACCCAGCCGGCAACTCCGCCTGTCCGGTTTTGATGAAGACGGCCAACTGCTGGAATCCGCACGGCGTCTGTTTAATATCAAGGATAAAAAGTGAAAGAGTCGATCAAGCAGAAACTGGAATCCCTTGTCGATCGTCATGAAGAAATCGCCGGCCTGCTGGCCGAACCCGAGACCATGGCGGATCAGAACAAGTTTCGCAGTTTATCCCAGGAATATGCACAATTAGAGCCTGTTGTCAGCAATTTCAATGCATATCGTGACACATTAACCGATATTGATGATGCCCGGCTGATGCTGGAAGAAGATGATGCCGAAATGCGCGAAATGGCCAAAGACGAACTGGCCCAGGCTGAGGACAAACTCGATGATCTGGAGCTGACGCTGCAGAAACTCATGATGCCTAAAGATCCTAACGA
>JABURN010000252.1 GCA_014762585.1 Methylophaga sp. | reverse complement strand
ATGGACAGAGGTGTAATCATGTTCAACATTGGGTATGTATTTGAGTGCCATCGTCCAATCACCAAAGCTACGTTGTTCAACAGGGCCATAGCAGAGACGCTGAATACCGCTGTGACGGGAATCCAGCACTATAGAGCCATAAATAAAATCGATGGATACTTTGCTGCCCTCGAGATACTGAAGAATATTCCCCTGGTGATAGATAAGGCATCCAGTGACACCAAAGTGGGCATTTTTGAACCGTGACTTTCTCATGAGCGAATCGAGCTGATCCGGGGAGAACGGCTCAGAAGCAGAGCTCACGTATATCAGTTTGTGTAGTGACTTCTGTCCCATCTCATGCTCCTGTGATCATTGTTAAATCTGACTGTCATACAGCTACGGGTTCAGAACAACTTTGTTTTTACCAGAATGTTTGGCGCTGTATAGCGCGCTATCAGCTCGCTCAAGTAGTTGTTTGATTTCTTTATCGTCTTCTCGCATCATCGTCAGCCCGATACTGATGGTCGTCATTACCAGGTGCTCATCAATTTTTATAACCATGCTTTCAATGGCTTGCCTGACTCGAGAAGCAATGTGTTCAGCATCAGAAAGAGCGGTATCCGGCAGCAATATCAGAAACTCCTCTCCTCCAGTGCGACAAATAGCGTCCGACGTGCGTAAAAATTTTTGAATTAAAATCACCGCTTCAACGAGATATTTATCACCTGCCGGATGGCCATACTGGTCGTTCACGAATTTGAAGTTGTCTATGTCCAGCATCAGTATGGATTTTCTTGACTCAGCTGTGTGGCGGCTAAACCACTGTGACAGAACACTGTCGCTGTATCTTCTGTTATATGCCCCAGTGAGCGGATCTTTGTGGCTGATCTCTAATAGCTCCGCCTCATACGCTTTTTGGGCTGTGATTTCCCGTTGAATTGCTGCGAAGTGTTCCACAGAGCCATCTTTGTCATACAGCGGAATGATGCTCAGTTCAGCCCAATATGGCCGGTTATCTTTTGTGTAGTTCTGAATAGATATTTTGATTGGATGCGCACTCTTCAATGCGCGTTTTATTGCATTCGTTGATTTAGAGGAAGTTTCAGGACCTTGCAGTAATCTAGGTGTCCTACCGATTACCTCTTTACTTGTGTAACCTGTTAATTGCTCGAATGCTTGATTGACATACGTGATTCTGGGCCCCGGGAGTTCCAACAGACTATCTGTGACCAGGATTACATCATTCGCATTTTCAACTATCTGCTGGAAATCGATCATTCTATTTCTCACCAAGCCGGACTCGACACTGGGCCCGACGTCATCAAGTTGACAGCGAAGTGACCTGAACAACACTATTTTGTTGCGCACAACATAAAGTGTAGTGTAAACACTGGACAAGCGACATGGCAAAATGTTTTTTTGACAGGTTAGCCACCCAACATTCGAGGGAGACGATGGTGCAGAATCAAATGCTGAGACTAATTTATCTAAGTCGTGTCTGGGGAAATATGACAAACACCCAGCTTGACCAGATCTTGGCTGAGTCCAGAGCCAATAACGCTAAAAACAAAATCACAGGACTGCTTTGTTATGGCGGCACCAGCTTCATACAGATATTGGAAGGGCCTGAGGCAGAAGTGATTAATCTCTACGCCAGCATCGTCAATGATGAACGGCATCATGGGTGTCAGTTGCTGGACATTCACATTACAAACAAACGGATATTCGATAACTGGGCGATGGCCTATGTGCACTCTTCCAAAGCTGATTTTGATGAGCTATCAGATGTGATAGAGGGTGCAAAGAAAAAACATGAACAATCAGTGAATGAAATCACTTTAATACTCAGAAGATATCTGGGGCAGAAAATCCACCTCAGCTCGGCTTCAGTCTAGCTTCGCCAGAACCAGGCAGGAACCCAGCCCGTATATAAATCTGAAAATGATGTTGCTCTCAAACAAAAGTCAGTTTGGACTGAACAGTTGCCATAGCCCGCATTCATAGTCTCTGAATTAGCCAACCACATATATGAATCAGGAACAATCGACTGATTATTGGCGTCGTGTTTAGTAAGGGTCATAAAAGAAAGAACGGATCCTTTCTCTAACCTCATCATTAATTTGCATGTGGAGTACATAACAGCATCTCAGCAATAAAGGAGAAGCAACATGTCTCACAGACTAACCAGACGACCATTCAATAAGATACTGGCCTCTGCCATTCTGACCGGTTTAACAGTTACCGCTTGCTCGGACTCCGAAGCACCTGACACTTCCTCAGCAGACACTCAACCGAAAGACATGGTAGTGCCTGAGCTGAGTCACAGCGAGGTACTCTCCGGCCTGGAAAATCCTTGGGATATCACCTTTTTCGATGACGGCACGATGTTATATACCGAAAAATGTCGTGGTCTGTCAGTAAGAATGCCTGACGGGTCAGTGAACCACCTGTTAGGGATGAAAGAGACGAAAGACTATGCCATGACGGAAAAAGATCTTTTCTGTCAGGGTCAGGCCGGCATGAACGGCGTAGAAATTGACCCCGACTTTGAAGATAACCGTTATATCTATGTCTATTCAGCTTCTGACAAAACGCCACCGGCAACTAACCGGGTGCTGCGTCTTAAGCTTAATGAAGACTTCACCAAAGTCTCTGATCGTACGGACATTATTGAAAACATTCCGTTTAAACCAAAACCGACTGATCATCCATTTGGTGAGGCGGGCGCGCACAATGGCGGCCGAATCCAGTTTGGGCCGGATAATAAATTTCTGTTCGTTACTACCGGCGACAATCACAACAGCCGCATTCCACAGGATCCTCAATCACTGGGGGGTAAAGTCCTTCGGGTTGATAGAAATGGCGATCCTGCACCCGATAATGGATTATCTGACCAATTCGATCCCAAAATTTATACCTATGGTCACCGCAACGTCCAGGGCCTGACCTTCCACCCTGAAACGGGTCAGCCTGTCGTGACTGAACACGGACCATGGCACTCGGATGAGGTCAATATGCTGGTCGCCGGTGGTAACAGTGGCTGGGACCCCAAGCCTAATATGGCTGGTCGTGGCGATTGCCCGGATGACTACTGTGGTTATATGCCCAACCAGAAAGAAGGCATGGACCCGGATAAGCGATCTGAATATATGCCAATCACGGATATGAAAACCTATCCCGATGCCATTAAACCGCTCTGGCAAAACAACCAATTGTCTCAGGGCATCAGCACTGCTGATTTCCTGACCGGTGAGCAATGGGGTGCATGGGATGGTCGTCTCGCCGTCGGTTTCATGGGCATTGGCTTTGGCGGAACCCCGGTCGGTAACCGCATCGATCTGCTGAAGATTTCTGATGATGGCCAGCTCGCTGATGTCACCGAAATGACATTACCCATGGAGCCGGGTCGCTTCCGTGCCATCGCTCAGGGACCAGATGGTGATCTCTATGCCGTTATGGGAGAAGGCACGGTATATCGCATTAGCCCGAAATAGCCCGCTCCCTAACACTGCAGGGATGTGGTGTTGTCAGATTTGATCAAAATAAAACCCGGCCTGGAAGCCGGGTTTTTTTCTGTGTGTTGGGCTAATCAGTTAACCTATGCAAGAGCATTCTCAGCCACCAAACTTCTCATTTTCGCCAATATTGGGCGTGGTATTTTTGATATTGGCTTTAGCGAATTCATAAAGCTGAAACACCTTGCTCTCATCCGCCTTCCAGTGTTCGCCCATTTGAACTTTGACTTCCAGCAAGGCGACTTCCGGGTCATTCTTGCCTTCAGGAAACCAGGCGGCAATAAAGGAATTCCAGTATTTATCAATCAAAGCCTGGTCATCAATCAGTTGTGCCTTGCCTGAGAGCGAGACATAAATGCCCTCTTCCTGGTCGGAGAAGGTCAGGCAGACATCATGATCCTGATTGGTTTCAGAGACCTTTTCGGCACTGCGGCGGGTATAGAACCAGAGCGTGCCGTCATATTCATCCTGCACCAGATGCATCGGCCGGGCTCGGGGCATATCATCGTCGATCGTGACCAGCATGCCAACTTTGATGTCTTTAATCATTTCCCAGATTTTCTTCTTATGCTCAGGGCTGGACATAAATAAACCTCCTGTGGAATAAGAAATAGAAAAGCGCCTATGCTAGCGCTTTGATATTGGCAGAACTCACCAAACCAGAGCAGATGACTCTGGAATTTGATTCAATAACTGCCGTGATTTGATATGAATAAGAATAGATTGAGGGGCTCAAACAGCGAGCCCCTTTTGCTATATGAAGGAATTAGTGATTGCGCTGGCGTTCGAGAATCTTATCCAGCTGACGTACGAGTTTGTCTTCTGCGCCGGTTAAGGCTTGCTTGACGTTGGCGCCATCGTGACTGACCACATTGGGTTGATGTTTTTCCAGCCTGGCTTCAATCAGACAACGGATATCATCACCACCACCGCGTTTGTCACTGTTTTTATCACTAATGTGTACTTCGACCCGGGTGAGGTATTCATCGAATCGCTTCAGGTTACGCTGTAATTCTTCACGTATTGACTCGGATAGTTCGACTGCACCATTAATGTTGTGATCAGTATTCACTTGGATTTGCATGTACGCTCCTTTTGCGTGATTTGAAAATGTTCTACGCTTCAAATCTGACCCGATTTTTCGGGTACTTATTCCATCAACATCCTTTTTTTGAATCATTGACCTCCCTGTCCATGATGATTGATTCTTATTTGCTCACAACCTGCTCGTAGTTTTCAAACGCTTTGTGCAGGTTTTCATCCGGCTTTTTCAGAAAGCTGTCTTTAGCCTTTTTGTTGCCAAAGCAGTACTGATTACCATCCGATCCTGTCCAGTCAACTGAACAGTCGGTTTTGAACTCTTCTCCGGCGACAATGCCCATCGCACAGCGACCACCAAATTCAGGGTAGTCTGCCGCCATCACGACATTCGACAGTGCAAAGACGAAGGGTGTGATTGTGATAAGGAGCAATTTTTTCATGGCTGCCTCCTTTAAAGCGTCGTGCTCTATCAACACAATATCTATGACTATCCATCAGTGGTCTAAGTTTTCGAAGGTTGACCGTATTAATCAAAACCGTTCTGATTCGAAATCTCCTACCAACCTGACATGGATACAGTTGCAGACTCACTTCTCATTAAGCACCCAGTTTCAATCAGCAGGACTTAACGCATCACTGAGTGACCTGCGGTGCTGCTGTATAAAGGTTTAGTTTGTTACGATGAAGTAATACTTCAATAATTCAGGATAGTTATGCCGGAATCCCGCCCTGGTTGGGTTTTTTATATTTCTTTGACTACGCTGCTTGCCTTTGTGACAGTAGCCCTTTTGTGGCCCGCAGAATTTGCTCAATCGGCAGATGGCGCACTAGCTTTCACAACCACCCACTTCGGCTGGCTATATCTGTTTGTCACTACCGGCTTTCTGATTTTCTGTATTGGCATCGCGATGAGCGCCTATGGCCGAATACGTCTTGGCTCGGATGGTGAAGCACCCGAATTTTCCTATACTTCCTGGCTGGGGATGATTTTCTCTGCTGGTATGGGTGTGGGTCTGGTGTTCTGGGGCGTTGCCGAGCCGATGACGCATTATGCCAATCCCCCGTTTGGTAATGCGGAACCACACTCGGCAGAGTCAGCCAGTCTGGCAATGCGCTATTCACTGTTCCACTGGGGTTTTCATCAGTGGGCCAACTTCGGCATCGTCGGGCTCGCTATTGCCTATGTTCGCTTCCGCCAGGAGCGCGCCGGCCTAATCAGTGAAACCTTCAGATCGACTCTGGGAGACCGTGTCGATGGTGCTACCGGCCATGCTATTAATGTGCTGGCTGTCGTTTCCACCGTGTTTGGTGTCGCCACCACGGTCGGGCTGGGGATGATTCAAATCAACAGCGGCATGAGCTCGATATTCGGAATTGATTTCGGCGTGACATCTCAGCTTGCCATCCTCGGTGGGGTCGCTATTATCTTTCTGCTTTGTTCGCTTGCCCCACTTGAGAGCGGCATTCGCTATGTCAGTGACCTGAACCTGTGGCTCGCCGCGCTGATTCTGATCTTTGTCTTTTTTGCCGGCCCCACTGACTTTATCACTGCCTCGATGACCAATGCGATTGGTGACTATTTCGCCAACCTGATTGGCATGAGTCTGGTGATGACACCCTACACAGGTGATGACTGGGTAGAACGCTGGACCATTTTTTACTGGGCCTGGGGACTCTCGTGGGCACCTTTTGTCGGCACTTTTATCGCACGTATTTCAAGGGGTCGTACCATCAGGGAATTCGTGATGGGCGTCATTGGCATGCCCGTTCTGCTAAGCGCTTTATGGTTTGCAACCTTTGGTGGTTCGGCGATGTACTTCGAGATATTCAAAGGCGCCAACATTGCCGAGGCTGTTGAGAAAGAGATCAGCGCGGGCCTGTTCGCCATGCTGGAGATATTGCCTGCGGCTGAAATACTGAGTTATCTGATGCTGGCGCTCATCATTCTGTTTGTTATTACTTCAGCCAACTCGGCGACATTTGTACTTGGTATGTTCACTGGCAAGGGGGTGCTGGTACCCAAACGTTGGCTCAGACTGACTTTCGGTATTATTCAGGTGCTGGTGGCAGGCGTGTTGCTAATGAGTGGTGGCTTATCGGCATTACAGACGATATCGATTGTGGCGGCCTTTCCATTTATGATTCTGATGGTGTTTATGGCCAGCGCACTGCTCAAATCTCTGCGCGATGAGCAGAGACAGATTGAACTTCATGATGCTGTCATGCGCGAACGCCTTCAGCGTTTGATAGAGCAGCATGATCTTCCGGGTTTTGATACTCCAGATCAAAATCAAAAACCGGACTGAGCACCTGAAGCGGGTTTGACTCAGCCGAACATGCGCCAGTACTGAACTAATCTGAAGTTCAGCCAGTCCATTTAATTTTAAAACAGGTCAGTCACGTGTCATTCATTGTTTCTCACGACTTTATTAAAGCGACGCAACACCAGGAGCTCAGTCCCTATCGTGACAGAGTCGCCAGAGAGGAAGCCGACAGTCGTGGCTACATCAAAACCACCGAAATGGAGATCGAGCCCCGCCAGCTATCCCTGCCCGCTTTGCAGGATATGGCGCAGGTTGCGGAGAAACTGGATGATGTGAAATCACAGCGGGCTATCGAAGCGATTCTGCTGGCCCGAGATGGTGAATTTGATTCAGCCATCCCTAACTTCAAGGCCTTTTCATCGACCCTGGAAGCCTACCTTAAGCATAATCTGATCGATGGCTGGGTTTATCTAAAAAAAGCCGATGGCAAACTGTATCCGGCACTGGTCACGGACTTCAGCTACAAACCGGCTACCGCCCACGCCGAAGAATCCTTACTGATGCATGTCTGTCATCTTTCACCAAACCTTAAAAAAGGCTATTTCGGTTTTGAGCATGACTACATCGCTTTCGGTCCCGGCGATGTCAACAAAAAACGCATCAATGAAGCGCTGGAACTGAAGCAGGTTTTCAAAGAAACTCCGGCATTGAAAGCGGAATATGAAGACAGTTATGTCCGCTATTGCCGCGAGATCAAAGATCAGTTTTCCGAGCAGTTTATCGCCAGTGGCCTGATATACACTGATAAAACCCAGGCTAACTCGGATGGTTCTGCCATAGATGGCAAAGTTATTCACGATATGGCCGCCAGTGATGTCAAAACCTATTCTCAGCTAAGAGAATCCTGTCTGGTTGAGGGTGAGGATAATGTCCTGGCCATGCCGGAGTGGCCCCTGCTGCGTGTGTTCAATTTGAAAACACATGGCTTTGTCTGGATTCATGCTGATTATCTGAGCCCCTACGAGTACGATAAATCACTCAAAGACAAACTTATCCTGCCCAAAACGCATCACGACTTGCTGGATGTGTTGACCACCAATGTCGATGTTTTCAGCGGAGATATCATTGAAGGAAAAACGGCCGGTAACGTGATTCTCTGCAAAGGCGTGCCTGGTGTGGGTAAAACCCTGACTGCGGAGATTTATTCCGAGCTGATTGAGCGGCCACTGTATCTGCTGCATTCCGGATCTCTGGGTACCAATGCCAAAGATATTGAAGCGAATCTGAGAGTCATTTTCTCGCGGGCTGAACGCTGGAACTGCGTACTGCTGCTGGATGAGGCTGATGTGTTCATCGTCACACGCAGTGACAACATCGAACAAAACGCCATCGTCGCCGAATTCCTGCGAACAATGGAATATTTCAGTGGTTTGCTGTTTATGACCACTAACCGTCCTTCCGACATCGACGAGGCGATCATTTCACGCTGTGCGGCCATCATTGAGTACGAAATACCGACGCCGGAAAATGCGGCCAGAATCTGGCAGGTCTTTGCCAGACAATATGACTTTGAATTATCAGATGATTTGCTGAAGATCTTACTGGCAACCTTTCAGGAAATCAGCCCACGGGATATGAAAATGCTGTTGCGACTGGTGTTACGGGTATCAAGAAACATGAATGTCGAGCCCGACATCAATGTTTTTCGCCAGTGCGCCATGTTCCGAGCTATTAAAATCACCGAAATCTAATCGCCGCCTGCTACGAGGATCACAAGCGATCTTCCTCACTTCCCATGGGACTGATGCCTTATAGCTGCATCATGGATTATCATCAAAGCGTTATCACTCCTTCAGTGCAGTTGATGGATTCAGGTTGAACTCATATGTGAAGCACACCAGATATGGTTCCATTAAGCGTTCGCTGGTGCATTCGCTGCAATCATAAAAAGATGATTCGGAAAAACGTGAACTTTTTGTAAAGTTTCGGTCACCAAATGGTAAGAGATCATCAAAAATCACATGAATTGGCTGACAGCATTCAGAACAACGCATGACAAAACACAGTCGTTGCCCGCACCGCTGAGATTTGAAATACAAACGATTTAATAGCATGGAATGGATGCTGAAACGGCAGCTGTTTATAAGTTCTTGCTGTGATTTTTAATTTAGTTGTAAGGAGATGATAATGATTTCTGAGGAACTGAAACAGACAGAATCTGTAAAAGAGGTTGTGCAAATTATTGATAATGGCGGAACCGCTCATGAATCGCCTGAGGAAGTGGCTGCCAAGTACGCCTATATGACTGCGATGCAGACAGAAAGGCACAACAAAGAGGATATCGAGGCAAAGCTGCAGACATTAATGGAAGAAGGGGCAGTGTTTGATTATCCCCTGGCACTGGAGCATGCCGAATCCTACCTGATTGACAACTTGTCTGACGCCTCCCCATCTCATCGCGGCTAAGCGAGTCAGACAAAAGTATTTAATTCAGACATTGTTAATGCCCCGCTAAAACTGGTTCCGGTTCTCACGCTGATACATTAAGGCACTCATGCGTGAGGATCGGTTTCATTTTGATCGGGATGTGAACTGAATCGACCTGGTTCAACAACGAATATGGCATATTGGAGGAGACTCACAACAAGTGGCGAAACAGGCCACAAATTTAAATAATGACATGCAGTTTTAACCTGGAACATTGCAGATCAAAAAGGAGGCAGGGATGGGTCGGTATCAATCAGTAAAGTATCGTGTAATCAGACCATTCTTATGCTTCTTCATTGTCCTGACCGCGCTGATGAGCAGCGCCTGTCAGTTTCCTAATGATGCCAATGACACGCTGGATAATGTTAAGGATGGCGTGCTCAAAGTCGGTGTCACTGAAAATCCACCGTGGGTAATTCGAACAGACTCGGGGGCTGAAGGTGTCGAAGCCGAAATCATTCTGGTTTTTGCGGACTCTCTGAATGCCAAAGTTGAATGGCACTGGGGTACAGAAACTGAATTGTTGCAAGCCCTCTCGCAACATCAGGTCCATGTAGTCATGGGCGGACTGACTCAGCAGTCCCCTAAAACCAAAGGGATTGTTCACACCGAGCCTTACTTCAAGACTCGAATCACTATTGGCTTTCCACACGCTCAGGACAAAACAACAGATATCGATGAGGTCAAGGTTGCCCTGCCCGTCGTCAATCAATACAGCCAAGCCCTGGAAAGCCGCGGTGCCATTCCTGAACCCATGGAAAATCTGAACAACCTGAATATGCCCGTCGCCAATGCAGTGTGGTGGCTCAGAGCGAAAGGTTATGAGCCTGGCCCCTGGGATTTATTCACTGAAACTCATGTGATGGCAGTCACCGAAGGTGAGAATGCGTTCCTGCAGAAACTACAGAAGCATATCGATGAGTTCTCGGCAGTTGAGGCCAAACTTGAAACCTGGGCAAGGCAGTCGAAAGACTAATTCCTCAGCTGGCTCTGACAGAACCCCACTGAAACTCTCGTTTTGTAATGTTTTCACGCAATAAGGCAGGCTCTGTCCTGACGATGAACTCAGACAGCCATTACAGGAATCACTGTTAGACGTTACACTGAGCCACTGAGATCAGAACAACTGAGGCTTTATGGAACAACACAAACCGCTCTCCCCCGGGGCCAAAGCACTTGAAGTTAACCTCGACGAAATCCGTTATGGTTCATTTGCCGAAATTGGCGCGGGGCAGGAAGTCGTCCGCTGGTTTTTCCGGGTCGGTGGCGCTGCCGGCACTATTGCCAAGAGTATCTCTGCCTATGACATGAAGGTCAGTGATGATATTTACGGCAAAGCGCCCCGTTATGTGTGTCGTGAACGGCTTGAGGATATGCTGGATATTGAATACAAACTCAATATCGAACGCCTGAGTGAACAACGCGGCGATAACACGGCCTTTTTTGCTTTTGCTGACACCGTCTCAGCCCGTAATTACCATGGCACAAACGAATGTCATGGCTGGCTGGGCATCCGTTTTCAGACCGAGCCCCATGCTGCTCCCAGCGATATCATTATTCATGTTCGCATGCTGGATAATGAAAATGCTTTGCAGCAGGAAGCACTGGGTATTATCGGGGTCAACCTGATTTATGGTGCATTTCATCTCAGCCATAACCCGGATCTGCTGGTTAAATCTCTGCTGGATAATTTGACCACCGATCGCATCGAAGTCGATATGATCGATCTTAGTGGTGATGCCTTCCTGCATGTCGATAATCGTGTAGTGAGCTTGAGACTGGTTCAGCTCGGCCTGAGTGATGCGGCGATGTTCTCGGCTGATGGCAAAGTCCTGCAGCCTTCGGAACATTTGCGTAAGAAAAACGTACTGGTTGAGCGTGGCCGATTCCGCCCGGTGACCCATGTAAACATCGATATGCTCAATGCCGCCAGGAAGCAGTTTGAAGCCGAAGATGATTCTGCGCCGGATGAGACTATTTCGATCATGGAAATCACTATGCATAACCTGCACAGCGGTGATGATGGCATCGATCTCGAAGACTTCATCAGTCGTGCCGATGTGCTGGAAGCTACCGGTCATACGGTGATGATTTCTGACTACCCGGAATACTATCGGCTGGCGACTTATTTATCTCGCTACACCAAACGCCGGATTGGTATCACGATGGGCGCTCACAGTCTTATCGAGCTGTTTGATGACAAGTACTACGCTGATCTGAAAGGCGGCATCCTGGAAGGATTCGGCCGGCTGTTTAAAAACAATGTGAAGTTGTACATTTACCCATATAAGGACGCCGCATCAAAGACCTTATATAAGGTCGACAACCTGGAAGTAGCTGATCAGCAGAAACATCTGTATCAGTACCTGTTACAAAACGACGAGATTGAACAGATTCAGGAGTTCAACGAGGACTATCTGGATATCTTCTCCCCTGATGTACTGAAAATGATCACCGATAACCAACCAGGCTGGGAAAATCTGGTGCCTGAAGTTGTGGCGGATAAAATCAAAACTCAGCAGTTATTCGGTTACAAATCCTAACTCTATACTCAAAACAAAGCCCTCATGTGAGGGCTTTGTTTGTTGCTCTTTGAAGAAGCCGGCAGCGAAACTCAGGTTTTGTATTTCGACATCATGTCACTGATTGCGACAGCCATACTCTGAAGTTTTTGACTGGCTCTGGATGTCTCCTCTGCAAATGAAGCACTTTCTCGTGCATTGTCCTTGATACTGGTGACATTGCGGCTGACTTCCTCAGAAACAGCGCTCTGCTCTTCTGCAGCACTGGCTATTTCGGTGTTCAGCGCGTGAATCCTATCCGCAGCGGTAAGAACACCATCTATCGCAGCAATGGCAGTCTCGCTGGATTGCACATTTTGATTGGCATGATCAATCTGGAGCAGCATGGTCTGTGACACTTTTTCTACATCCTGATGCAGACGCTCAATCAATTTTTCAATTTCCCCGGTGGAGCTTTGCGTTTTTCCGGCCAGGTTTCTCACCTCATCGGCGACAACAGAAAATCCACGTCCTGATTCGCCTGCTCTGGCTGCTTCAATGGCTGCATTCAGTGACAGCAGGTTAGTCTGCTCAGCGATGTTGTGGATGACTTCTGATACCTGTCCGATATCAGAACTCGCTTTCTTCAAAGACAGTAGTGTCTCTTCTGAAGCTTTGATTTCTTCGGCTTGAGCCTTGAGCGCAGCGGCCATCTGTTTTAAAAACTGTGAGGCTTCGGAGGCCTGTTGCTGAACCTGATTCGATGCCTGCTCACCCGACATCGTGCTTTCAGCCACACTTTGTGCTGTGGCACTCATTTCGTTCACAGCAGTGGCTGCCTGCTCTGTCTCTTCGGCCTGTTCTTTACTGATCCTGTCTGAATCCTGAGCAATCCTGTTCAAGGATTCCGATGCAGTGACCAGTTCTTTTGATTTGGCTTCCACACTGACGATAGTCTGCCTCACTCGTTCAAGCAGTTTGTCGAATCCATTGGCCATATGGCCAAATTCATCACCGCTGCTGGAATTAAATCTTTGCGTGAGATCGCCTTCCCCTTCCGTGATTGATACAAGCGCATTTGTCGTTTGGGTCAGACGACTGACTACCACCCGCTGCAGCAGGTAATAAACCAGCCCCACCACTGCAAAGCCCAGCACAGAAGCCACCAGAAAATACATCAATGCTTTTTGCCACAACAGTGTAGAAATATCTGCTTCAGAGTAGCCCACGATAATGTCATAGCCCCAGGGTGTGAATGATTGTTGCTTCAGTATCCAGTTTGACCCGGGGTTCTCAATCACCTCTCTGATGACCGTTTCTGTCTGGTGGGAGGAATGCTGGCGGATTTCATTCTTGCCATCGATGAGCGCGATAAACCCCTGATCGAGGAGCTTACCGGAAGCGATCACGGCATTGACCTCTTCCATATTGACCTTGTAGCCAACATAGGCAATGCCGACAACCTCACCAAAGGCATTTTTTAATGGCTCATACCCCGTGAAATAGGGTTCACCGAGAATATCGACAACCCCATAGAAAGCCTCGCCCTCACGGATTTTTTTGATCGCAAGGCCATCCGGATCGAGAATAGTACCAATAGCCCGTTTTCCCTCTTTCTGGACATTGGTGCTGACTCTGACGAAGTCATCATTATGTCTGCTGAATATGGTGGCTGTGCCCCCATTCAGTTGAGTGACTTTATCAACGAGGCCATAGTTCAGGGCCTGGCTGTCGCCACCGAAGCTGATATTGGTGACTTCCTTTCCATTGATGCTGACTGAGCCGGATTGAGTAATTCGTCCTTTGCTTTTGATGATATCAAGCGTCGAACGCATGCTGCTCTTCACCTGATCCAGCATCAGATTGTTGACTACATTCAGCATCTTCGAAGTGGAGCTGGATAGCTGTTCTGCCTGTGAAGAGAGGCGTTTATGCAGGGATTGATTTTCCGAATATGTTAATGAGGCAACAGTGATCATTGCCAGCAACAGCATGCAGGACGCCAGTGCGATGAGGAATTTCTTTTGTATAGTCACGTTGTGCTCTCTCTGTGTAGTGATGGCTGAAGCCATTCTTGATGTTTTCTATACAGAGGATATCGCCCTGATCCCGCTTAACTTTAGGCGAACAGATAGGCAACGGTGTTTATGGATTACATTGATTACAAAAGCGCTCACTGCCTGTTTCAAGGATAGTCTGTGACTGTTTGTGGCCACAGGATTTGCAATAGCTAATCAGGGATTTCACTTCGTTGGTGGGATAACCGCAGAGCTGACAAGCGGGTCCGAATTCTTTCTCATCCGGCCAGAAATCGACGGCCTCACAGTGGGGACATTTCGTCTGCATCCGTTCAGCCAGATTCAGCGCAGCTTTTTGAATCATGATCTGCCTGAGCGGTGAGTTCATCGCTCTCAGGTCCGGCTCCAGTACCACAGGCCATTCGGTAAAAGGTGCCTGGTGAATGGTCATCACTTCAGCGGCAGAGAGTCCTTTCAAAATTCCGTCTGGACAGCGAACAATCCATTTTTGCTGATCAAAATCGGATATTTTGCCCATTAACTCGTCCAGACTGTCCGCCTTAATGGCTCTGAGCGCGGTAGGCCCCTCTGCACTGGCATATATAATCAGCTCAGGTTCTTTTTGATAAAGACAGATGATTTCCTGATTCCAGCTCAAAAGACCACTAAGTGGCCCACCACCAAAACTACCCTCACTGCCGAGCCCCACATTGAGCCCACTGAGCTCAGCTGCTTTTTTTGCCTTTATCAGCGCACATTCTCTGGGAGACAGTTGACGTTCAATTTCACCGGAAAATGTGCCAAGTTCATCCGTATCAAAAAAATCGATTTCTACCAGCTCGATGCCAAGATCATTGAGAATGTCTATAATAAACATCAGACGA
>JABURN010000206.1 GCA_014762585.1 Methylophaga sp. | reverse complement strand
GAACACGGTCAGGATGTGCGCATCATCATGCCCGCATACAGGCAGTGTTTGAAGCAACTGGAACAAATGGAAAAGGTCGCTTCCATCAAACTGGATGGCTATCACCTGCCGGTCGATATTCTTGAAACCAGGCTGCCGGACAGCGAGGTTATCCTGTGGTTACTGCATTCGCCATTTCATTATGATCGTGACGGTGGTCCCTACAGTCATCCTGATGGCGGAGACTGGCATGATAATGCAGCACGCTTTGCGTTGTTATCGCGGGCCGCGGCTGCGATTGCGATGAACGAGGCTGGCCTCAACTGGCAACCGGATATCCTCCACTGCAATGACTGGCAGACCGGGTTGGCACCGGCTTTGATTGCGGGCAGGGAGAACCGCCCGCAAACCGTTTTTACTATTCATAATCTTGCCTATCAGGGGCTGTTCCCCTATGAAGCCTTTCAGGCGCTGGATTTACCTGACTCACTTTGGCAGATGGAAGGGCTGGAGTTTTACGGCCTGATGTCGTTTATGAAAGGGGGGCTGATTTTTTCTGATCAAATCACCACCGTCAGTCCGACCTATGCAGAAGAAATCTGCACCTACGAGTTTGGTTACGGCCTTGAGGGCCTGCTGGCTTACCGTCGTGAGCAGGGGCGACTGAGCGGCATTCTGAACGGTATTGATTATCACATCTGGAACCCGGAGACGGACCCTCTCATCGCCAAACGCTTTTCGCTCAGCCAGCCGCGTAACAAAGCCGGGAATAAAGCTGCCCTGCAGAAACAGTTTTTCCTGCCCGACAACAGCAACACGCTATTGATTGGCCTGATTAGCCGGCTGGTGTCGCAGAAAGGTATCGACCTGGCGATTGCGGCTATGGGGCGCGTGCTCGAGGCCGGCCATGACGTGCAACTGGTTTGTCTTGGCAGTGGCGAAGCCGGCTTTGAACAGGATTTACGTGTGCTGCGGGCAAAATATCCGGACCGGGTTGCGGTGACCATAGGCTATGACGAAGCCCTGTCACATCAGATTGAAGCCGGTGCTGATGTGTTTCTGATGCCGTCGCGTTTCGAGCCCTGCGGTCTCAATCAGATGTACAGCCTGCGTTATGGCACCTTGCCGATAGTGCGTAATACCGGTGGTCTGGCCGATACCGTGGTTGACGCCAGTGAAGAAAACCGCAAAGCTGGTATAGCCAACGGTTTCTGTTTTGATGAAGCCTCGGTAAAAGCGCTGGAACAAGCGCTGCTGCGTGCCGTCGCATTGTTCGCGAGGCCGCGGATCTGGCGTAGCATGATGCTCGTAGCAATGCAGCACGACTTCAGTTGGGAAAACAGCGCCAACACCTATATCAATCTCTATCATCACATTGCGAATCGGTAATCTATGACTGACTATCAGCCTGTACTCAGTACAGTCGAAAAATTGTCTTTGCTCAGCGACAAGGAACTGCGCCAGCATGTGCGTTTTCTCGGTCATATTCTGGGCGAGGTGATTGATGAACGCGCCGGGCGCGAAGTGTTTGAGACAGTGGAACGGCTGCGCAAAGGTTTTATCAATCTGCGCAAGGACGATAACGCCGGTCTGCGAACCGAGCTGCTGGGTTTTCTCAACACACTGGATGAAACCACGCTACGCGAGGTGATTCGCGCCTTCAGCATGTATTTCAGTCTGCTCAACACGGCAGAAGAGGCCTTTAATTATCACAACCGGATGACGCAACTGCGTAACGGTGGCGACCTGTGGGAAGGTTCCTATCTGGATACCCTGCGTCAGTTCAAGCAGGCGGGTGTGTCGCTGGCCCAGTTACAGCCCTTACTCGACTCGCTGGTCTATATGCCGGTGTTCACCGCACATCCGACCGAGTCCAAACGGCGCACAGTGATGGAAATTCTGCGTCGCATCTTTCTGCTCGATGAACAACTGACCAATGAGCCGCTTACTGCTTTTGACGAAGAGCGCACTCGCAAGGAGATCAAGCGCCAGATTCAACTGTTGTGGTCCACCGATGAAGTGCGGGCGGTCAAACCGACCGTACGCGATGAAATTAAAAACGGCCTGTATTACTTCAATGTCAGTCTGTTCGACGCGGTGCCGCGCACTTACCGTAACCTGGAGAATGCAATCCGTCGCGTTTACAGCGACGAGATAGAGGCCGGCCAGGCCTTTAAAGTCCCTGGCTTTGTGAAGTTCGGCTCCTGGATTGGTGGTGATCGCGATGGCAATCCATATGTCACCGCTGAAACCACTGAAATGGCGATTCAATTGCAAAAGCGCACCGTGATTCGCCGTTATCTGGAGGATGTGACCAAGCTGAGTTATATCCTGACCCACTCCCAGCCTTTGTGCTGGATCAGCGATGCGCTGGCGGAAGATATCGCCGAGTCTGAAAAGCGCTATGCCGGGGCCTTCCGCGCCAAGCCCGATCGTTTCCTGAATGAGCCCTACCGCCGCAAGCTCTACATGATGCGCCACCGGCTGGAAGACAATCTGCGCCTGTTGCAGCAGTATTTCCGCCCGGACCTGGAACCCACCGCGCTGGGTCTGGCCTATGCCAATGAAGATGAACTGCTGGCCGATCTCAATCTTATTTACGAGTCGCTGGTGGAAAACGGTGACAAGGAACTCGCCGGTGCCGAGCTAAATGATCTCATCCGTCTGGTCGAAACCTTCGGCTTTTATCTCTATCATCTGGATATCCGCCAGGAATCGACCCGTCATAGCGAGACCCTGGCCGAGGTGTTGAAAGCGACCGATCTTGAACAGGATTACCTCAATCTGGATGAAGCAGGGCGCCAACAGCTGCTCACCCAGCTATTGTCACAGCCCAGTCTGCCGGCCTTGCCGACACTGAACTCCGATAATCAGGAAGTGCTTAATGTCTTCAGCCTGATGACACGCCTGCACAGTGAGGTCAGCAGCAAGGCTTTCGGCAGTTATGTGATTTCGATGACGCATGAAGCCAGTCATATTCTGGAAGTGCTGACATTGGCGCGCTTTGCCGGATTATGCGGCTTCAATGACAATGGCGACAGTTTCTGTCATGTCCGCGTCGCGCCACTGTTTGAGACCATTGAGGATTTGGGCCATATCGAGCCGGTGATGTCCTCTTTGCTGGAAAATCCGGTTTACCGCCGTTTACTGTCAGACTCCGGTAATCTGCAGGAAGTGATGCTAGGCTACTCGGATTCCTGTAAGGACGGCGGTATTCTTGCCTCCGGCTGGAACCTGTTCCAGGCGCAGAAGAAAATCACCCGTCTGACCCAGCAGCATGAAGTCGAATGCCGCATGTTTCATGGCCGTGGTGGCACCATCGGTCGCGGCGGCGGCCCGACCCACGATGCGATTTTGTCGCAGCCGATGGGTACTGTGCATGGCCAGATTAAATTCACCGAGCAGGGCGAGGTTCTGTCATTCAAATACGGCAACGTCGAGACCGCGGCTTATGAACTGGGCATGGGCGTCTCCGGCCTGATGAAAGCGTCGCGGAGTCTGGTCACCGAAATCGGCCAGGTGGAACCGGCCTATCTCGATATTATGCAGAACCTGACCAAAACCGGTGAAGCCAGCTACCGCAAGCTGACCGAAGATACACCGGGCTTTCTGGATTATTTCTACGAGGTCTGTCCGGTTACCGAGATCGGCATGATGAATATCGGCTCGCGGCCATCCCACCGCAAACCCGGTGACCGTTCCAAATCCTCGGTGCGTGCCATCGGTTGGGTGTTTTCCTGGGCCCAGTCTCGCCACACATTACCTGCCTGGTATGGCATCGGCACGGCGCTGGAAGCCTGGCATCAGGGCGATGAAGACAAGATTGCGATTCTGCGGCAGATGGTCAGACAGTGGCCATTTTTCCGTGCTTTGCTGAGTAACACCCAGATGTCTCTGTCCAAGGCGGATATGAATATTGCCCGCCGTTACGCTGCGCTCTGTGAAGATGCTTTCCAGGGTCAGCAGGTGTTCGAGCTGATTGCGGCGGAATACCACAAGACGGTCAAACAGGTACTGCTGGTGGTGGAAGCGGATTCTTTGCTGGCGGAACTGCCTTCTCTGAAAAGCTCGCTGCGCCGGCGCGAGCCTTATCTGGATCCGATTAACTATATGCAGATTCTGTTATTGCAGCGTTATCGCGATAGTGCTCAGTCAGAGGATGATCGTCAGCGCTGGCTGGATCCATTATTACGGACGATTAGTGCGATTTCGGCGGGGATGCGGAATACCGGTTAGGTCTTATATCTGCCCGGACTTTGCAATGCGTCATTGCGAGGCCGTTATGCCGTGGCAATCTCCCGGAACTGGGTTTCTTAACTGGAGTTGGGAGCGCTGCCGCGGGCGTTCATTTATTTTGCTCGCCCAAAATAAACGAACCAAACAAAAGGCGCCCCAATGTGCTGGCCTGCGGCTTCACTGCGTTGCTCAGTTTATCTGGGAATTGAGCAAAACTCGCTACGCTCAGACACTGCTCAATCCTAATCCAGATAAACCTGCGCTACTCGTCAGCACATAAGCGGATATCTAAATCGGAGCATGATTCGACATGCTGAAGTATTTTGATTCCGTCTAAAGCATCGCCGATGACGTGTTGTATTTAATATTCCCTGCATCCCCCGTTTGTGCTGGCGAGGAATGCTCTTTATTCAGGTCTGAGGGCGGCTAGTGTTTGAGCGTAGCGAGTTTTAGCCGACCGCCTGAATAAAGAGAATGACGAGTGAAGCCGCAGGCCAGCACATTGGGGCGCCCTAGGGTTGTTAGGGAAATGGGCACGCATTTCCCTGACTCGCCATCAAGGCGAAATCAAGATTCTGAGTCAGTACCAAATCGATGGTGCTTCAACGAAGCAGTAAATATCTCAAAAAAACCATCAACAATGACAACCCCCAACCCCACCCGCTAGGATAGAAAGCAAAACCTCAACCCAAACCGGAGTCACATGTTTGTCGACCTCAGTTTAGGCATCAATATCATCATCTTCCTCGCGGCCGGTGCCGTAGTCGGCGTCTGTGGTGTGTGGCTGACCGCGCGGGCTGAACAATTGGCCTATATCACCGGCCTGGGTCAGGCGATTCTGGGCGCGGTGTTTCTCGGCATTATCACTTCACTGGCAGGTACGATTACCTCAGTCACCTCCGCCTGGGAAGGTGCGGCAGAACTCGCCTTCGGTAATGCGATTGGTGGCATTGCGGCGCAGACCACATTTCTGGTGATTGCTGATATGCTCTACCGCAAAGCCAACCTTGAGCATGCGGCGGCATCGGAAGAAAACCTGATGCAGGGCGTGTTACTGGTAGTGATGTTGTCGCTGCCGATGCTCGCCATGTCAGGACCGGGAATCACCATCTGGTCGATAGATATCCTGTCTTTTGTGATTCTGGCAGCTTATCTGTTTGGCCTGCGTTTACTGCGCCAGTCGCATAAGATGCCGATGTGGTCGCCCAAAGAGACCAGTGAGACCAGGCCGGAGCAACCCTCACCACCCGCTGCGAACATGGCTTCAGCCGGACTGGCTTTATGGTTGCCATTTCTATTTTTGGCGCTGATAGTCGCGGTAAGCGGCTGGCTGATTGCTGAAACCGGGATTGCGATTACCCGCCATACCGGTCTGAGTCAGACATTATTCGGGACCATATTCACCGCGGTTGTGACTTCAGTACCGGAACTGGTGATTGCGATTGCCGCGGTGCGTCGGGGGGCTCTGGCATTGGCTGTGGGCGATATCATTGGCGGCAATACCTTCGATGTACTGTTTCTGGTGTTGTCTGATATGGCTTACCGGCCCGGCTCGATTTACCAGGCGGTGTCTGGCACATTGGCTTTCTGGATGGCGTTGAATATTCTGCTGGTGGGTATTTTATTACTGGGCCTGCTGCGTCGCGAACGGCATGGACTCGGTAATATCGGATTCGAGGGGGTGCTGGTGTTACTGAGCTACGCCGTTGGCGTCACGGTGATTTTCTTTCACTGACATACTGAAACCGATTGTCGCAGTCAGAACATGCGACGATAATGATATTTGTTGGTCGCACTTATGGCATTTTTAGCTGAGGGATTTCAATGAAAACAACTGCTGTTATTGCCACCTTGCTTGCGTTATTTGCGGTCAGTGCCTGTGGCGTCAAAACCTCCGGTGTCCGTACATTGGGCGGTGAGACTTATACCATTACCGTCAATGATCTGGATGACACCACGGCCAAGGGTACTGCGCTGGGTCTGGCTGAACATCACTGTAATGAGATGGGAAAAGCGCTGCTGGTGACTAAAATCTTCAAGCAGCATCAGGTTCGCTATCGATATGACATTACCTTTCAGTGCGTCGAGGCTGATGATCCGCGGCTGGAAAATCCTGAGTATGAAACCATTTACCGCTCCCAGTGATGCGGCCTGAAGCACTCTTATTAATATGCTTTTTCCTGGTGGCTGCTCAGCTTCAGGCCAGGGAAGCAGACCCACAATTGAGCTTGAGCCTGACCGATGCTGACTCAGGCGAGGCGATTGAGGGCATGCAGGTCGTGCTGTTTCATTTCAGCGAAACCCGCTCGACCTGGCGGCTGGTAGACAGTCAGGTCAGCAATCAACAGGGGAAGATTGAGGGTTTTCTCGCGGGCGATGATCACCAAGGCGTTTACAGGCTGGTACTGAGAAATCAGAAATTTTTTCAGCAACGCAATCAGAAGGCGCGTTATCCGTTGATTCCTGTCGTTATCAGTATCGACAGCTCTGAGCCGGTTTCACTGTCAGTCAGTATTTCGGAAACGACGTATTCAGTGTCTCAAACTGAACCCTGAAATCTTTAAAAACGCTATGGCCTGATCCTTATCGAGCGCCAGTATTTTCGTGACCAGTAAACATTATTCATGCTGGAAATAGTGACACCTAAACGGGTCGAGGCATGCAGAAAACGGTCGTTTTGCAGATAAATACCGACATGATTGCCGTTGCGGAAAAACACCAGATCCCCTGGCTGTAGATCGGTCTTGCTGATGGGCTGGCCGACAAGGAACTGCTGTGAGGTGGTTCGCGGCAGTTTGAGACCAAACACATCCCGGTAAGTCATTTGCACAAAAGCAGAGCAATCTACACCACTGCGACTCTGGCCGCCAAGACGGTAGGGCGTGCCACGCCAGTCGTCATGTTGCTGATACAGTCGTGACAGCGTAGCACCTGTATCCGGCGAGCCTGGTGCTACACCGGGTTCAAAAGCTGGTGAGGGCACTTTGGGACTGCTGCTACAGCCTGCCATCAGGGCCAGCATCAACAGCAGCGGCAGGCAGCGGGAAAGGGGTGACAAAACAGACAGCGCAGACATTTTATTTATTTAGTGGCAGCCATAGTAGGGAATACTGACATATAAACTACCGATCAAAGGCGAAAATAACCAGCGCATGGTGAGCAGTTGAGACAGCGTTAGTCCGTCAAATGATAAAAAGTCGGTATGCTGATGTTGTATTCATCACAAAGTTCAGACACTTCTTCACCACAGGCAATCCGGTACTGCATTTCAGCGATCTGTTCTTTAGACAGCTGACTACCGGTATGACTGGCAAGCGCTTTGCCATTGTGTATGGGGGTGACAGTGGCTGATTTTGTGCCAGAATCAGTCTGGTCCAGGTCAGCGATCGCAGTCATCACTCTCAGGGCGGCGTCATTGGCATCTTTGGTGGTGTCAATGGCCTGATCCAGAACCACCAGGTCAATTCCCTGTTTATGCAGCCTTTCAGCGATTTGTGCCAGTTTTGTAGTGTTGTCTGCCAGCCGGTCAAGGCGGGTAACAACCAGGATATCGCCGTTATGAAGGGCATCCAGACAGGCATCCAGCGTTTTTTGCTTGTCGCCGCCCGCCGCTTTTTCTTTGAAGACGGTGTTGCAGTCCTTGAGTTTATCGATTTGCATCTGCAGCGGTTGACCCTGTCGACCTTCTCTTGCATAGCCAATTCGCATTGAAAACTCCTTGCTTAAATTAACCCTTTAATAAAGTAGTCAACAAAGACGGGCTTTTTGTTCGTGATTATAGGGTTTTCGTGTGAGCAGGCTGCGCAAGGCATGAGAAGGCAGAGATAAAAAACCCGGCCGAGGCCGGGTTCTTATGAGGGTGATGACTGACCTCAGCCCATGTTAAACAGGGCCAGTGCTTCGCGGTATTCTTCGCTGTCTTCGTCCAGTTCTTCGACACTGAAGCCGGTATCGGCACCGACTTGTTTAAAAGACACCACATCATTGAGTCTGACAGGGTCCACCGCTTTATCTGTCCCGTTATAACTTTGCAGGACCGCGACCTGAACCACATCGACCAGATCCGGGCCGTCGTCTCCGCTGTTGCGGTTAAGATTGGCATGTTCGCGGGCGACAGCAACCAGGTTATCCGGGAATTCCCATTTCTTGAGAATAGCGGCGCCCAGGCGTGGGTAAAGATTATCAATCAATTGATCCAGTTTTTTGCTGTCTCTGATAAGATCGCCATCTTCATCGGCCTTCATCAGGATAGGCAGCACACCAATGGCGTGAATCAGGCCGGCCAGCATCGCTTCATCGGTTCTGATGCCGTTCAGTTTGGCGGCGATAACCTGAGAGGCGGCAGCAACTTTGGTGCTCTGTTCCCAGAGGCTGCGCAGACGTTTATCCAGACGGTTATTGGTGGCCTGGAACATTTGTTCCATGACCAGGCTGGTGACCAGATTACGCACCATGGAGAGTCCCAGTCGCGAGACCGCCATCTGCACACTATCGATAGCAACGCGGCCACGGTAGAGGGGACTGTTGGCGACTTTCAGCAGACGGGCTGAAAGTGCAGCATCCGTGGTGATGATATCGGCCAGTTGTTTGGCGGTGGCCTCGGGGTCATCGACGACTTCCCGAACTTGCAGTGCGACTTCGGGAAGGGTAGGCAGGACAAGCTTGCCGCTGTCCATTTCCTCCAGAATAGTGTTGTAAAATACGTCTTGTTCGCTCATGGGTTTCGCTTCTGATAAATGAATTTGAAGTGTTGATGAATTTCAGTTATTTTGCTTAGTTTGCCGACAGTTTTAGCTAATCGCAGGTAATCAGTTGAACGACGAGTTTCCGAGAATCAAACGCCTCCCGCCCTATGTTTTCAACATTGTAAATGATTTGAAAGCAAAAGCACGTGCGCGTGGTGAGGATATTATCGACTTTGGCATGGGGAATCCGGATAAACCGGCCCCGGCGCATATTGTTGATAAGCTGGTTGAGGCGGCCCAGCGACCGGATACCCACCGTTATTCCGTGTCCAAGGGGATTCCGCGTCTGCGCAAAGCCTGCTGCGACTGGTATCAACGCAAGTTCGACGTCAACCTGGACCCAGACACCGAGTGTATCGTTACCATCGGTTCCAAAGAAGGTCTGGCGCATCTGGCGCTGGCCACTATGGGCCCCGGTGACGCGGTCATGGTGCCGAACCCGGCCTATCCGATTCATCCATACGGCTTTGTTATTGCCGGTGCCGATATCCGTCATGTGCCGCTGACACCTGATGTGGATTTCTTTGCCGAACTGGAAAAATCGGTCAAGGATTCCTGGCCCAAACCCAAGATGCTGGTGCTGAACTTCCCGGGTAACCCGACCACGCAGTGTGTCGACCTGGAGTTTTTCGAGCGCATCGTGGCCTTTGCCAAAGAACATCAGATCTGGGTCGTGCACGATCTCGCTTATGGCGAAATCTGCTTTGACGGTTATAAAGCACCGTCGATTCTGCAGGTACCCGGTGCCAAGGAAGTCGCAGTCGAGTTCTACACCTTGTCCAAGACTTATAATATGCCCGGCTGGCGCGTCGGCTTCATGTCCGGTAACCCGACACTTGTCGCTGCGCTGGCTAGAATGAAGTCCTATCTCGATTACGGCATGTTCACCCCGATTCAGGTGGCCGCGATTACCGCGCTGGATGGTCCACAGGATTGCGTCGATGAAATTGTGGCGACCTACAAGAGCCGCCGTGATGTGCTCTGTGACGGACTCAATGCGATTGGCTGGCAGGTGGAAAAACCCAAGGCCACCATGTTTGTCTGGGCCCGTATTCCGGAACGTTATCGTGAAATGGGCTCACTGGAATTCAGTAAAAAACTGCTCAAGGAAGCGAAAGTTGCGGTGTCACCCGGTATCGGTTTCGGTGAATACGGTGATGAATACGTTCGCTTCGGCTTGATTGAAAATGAACATCGTACACGTCAGGCGATCCGCGGGATCCGTGACATGATGAGAAAAGCTTAGGGGGCTGTGTGCAATCAGTAAAAATCGGAATCCTGGGTCTGGGTACAGTCGGTAGCGGTACCGTCAATGTGCTGACCCGCAACTCAAGAGAAATCAGTCGTCGTGCCGGTCGTGATATCGAAATTTATCGCGTCGCCGATCGCGATCTGGATAAACCCAAGAGTTGTGATACCTCAAACATCAACCTGACGGATGATGCCTTTGAGGTGATTAATGATCCCGACATTCAGATCGTGGTTGAGCTCATCGGCGGCACCGGTATTGCCAAAGACTTGGTGGTGAAAGCCATTGAAAACGGCAAACACGTGGTCACCGCCAATAAAGCGCTGATTGCGATGCACGGTAACGAACTGTTTGAACTGGCACAGGAAAAAGGCGTCACCATTGCCTTTGAAGCCGCCGTGGCCGGTGGTATTCCCATCATCAAGGCCATGCGTGAAGGCCTGGCAGGCAACCGTATCGAATGGCTGGCCGGCATCATTAACGGCACCGGTAACTTTATTCTCACCGAAATGCGTGAGAAAGGCCGCGACTTTGCCGATGTGCTGGCAGAAGCACAGGCACTGGGCTATGCCGAAGCCGATCCTACCTTTGATATCGAGGGTATCGATGCGGCCCACAAGCTGACTATCATGGCGTCCATCGCCTTTGGTATTCCGCTGCAGTATTACAAATGCTACACCGAAGGCATCAGCAAGATTTCGCAGGAAGACGTGCAGTATGCCGCTGAACTCGGTTATCGCATCAAGCACCTGGGTATTGCCAAGAAAACCGCTTCCGGTGTCGAACTGCGAGTTCACCCGACTCTGATTCCACAGCGGCGTCTGATTGCCAATGTGAACGGCGTGATGAATGCCGTTGTCGTAAAAGGTGATGCGGTCGGTCCGACGCTGTACTACGGTGCCGGCGCCGGTTCTGATGCTACCGCTTCAGCGGTGGTCGCCGATATTGTTGATATCGTCCGCGCCCTGACTACGGACCCTGAAAATCGTGTGCCGCATCTCGCATTCCAGCCAGATGCGCTGAAAGACACGCCGATTTTACCGATGGATGAGGTGGTCACATCCTACTATCTGCGGATTCACACGCTGGATAAACCGGGCGTGCTGGCTGATATCACCCGCATTCTGAGTGCAGAGGGCATCAATATCGAAGCCATCCTGCAGAAACAACCGGAAGAACATGAAGGCATGGTGCCTATTATCATGCTGACGCAGGCCGTGGTCGAGAAAAACATGGACCGCGCCATCAGCGAGATTGAAGCACTGGATACCGTGCCTGATTCCATCATGCGCATTCGCATGGAATCTCTGGGCGGTTGATAAAACCGGCCCACCGAATTTAGTTTAGAGGAAAACACTATGTCATTTCGCCCCCGTTACACTGGACTGATTGAACGCTATCGCGATCGGCTGCCGGTCAATGACGACACTCGCCTGATTAGCCTGGGTGAGGGGAATACACCGCTTATCAAGCTCAACCATATCGCCAAAGAGCTGGGTAAGGATGTTGATATCTACGTCAAATACGAGGGTCTGAACCCGACCGGCTCATTCAAGGACCGTGGTATGACCATGGCCGTGACCAAAGCCGTTGAAGAAGGCAGTAAAGCGATTATCTGCGCCTCCACCGGTAACACTTCAGCGGCTGCGGCAGCCTATGCGGCCCGTGCCGGCATTGCCGCATTCGTCTTGATTCCTGATGGAAAAATCGCCCAGGGCAAACTGGCACAGGCGATGATGCACGGTGCCACCGTGATTCAAATCAAAGGCAACTTTGACGAAGGCATGCGCCTGGTCAAGGAAGTGGCTGAGCATGCGCCGGTCACCATCGTGAACTCGATTAACCCTTATCGCCTGCAGGGCCAGAAAACCGCAGCCTTCGAAATCGTTGAAGAATTGGGCCGGGCGCCGGATTACCACTGCCTGCCAGTCGGTAACGCCGGTAATATCACCGCTCACTGGATTGGTTACTGCGAATATTCCTGCGACTCCGGTGACCATGTCACCGATGCCTGTGCTTACTGTGATGGCAAGTGCAAATACGCCGGTGGTGCCATTGTCGGTAACCGTCCGAAAATGATTGGCTACCAGGCTTCCGGCAGCGCGCCGTTTATGCGTGGTCACATGGTCGATGATCCGGAAACCGTGGCTACTGCAATCCGTATCGGTCATCCGCAGAGCTGGGATAAAGCCTGGCAGGTTAAAGAAGAATCCGGTGGCTGGTTCGATGAGTGCAGCGATGAAGAAATTCTGGCAGCACAGAAACTGTTGGCCGAAAAAGAAGGCGTGTTCTGTGAACCTGCCTCCGCGACCTCACTGGCCGGTGCCTTGCGCGATGTGAAATCCGGCAAAATTCCGGAAGGCAGCACCATCGTCTGCACCTTGACCGGTCATGGCCTGAAAGATCCGGATACCGCGATCAAACAAAGCACGTCTGCCGTGGTGACTGTAGACGCGAACCTTGAATCGGTCCGTGACGCAATTATCCAGAATATGGCACAGTAAGGCCTATGACGAACCTGCCGGATCCAAGTGAGAGGGAAAGACTGCTGGCCAAGCGGCCGCATGATATTTTCCTGAGCAATCTGATCGGTAATCATATTCTGATTTTTACCGCGATATCGACCTTTGGTCCGGCTTATATCAAGTACCTGTTGCTGGTACCGCTGTTATCGTTCACGGCACTGGCATATACCTATTACCGATCCGGACATATCCGCCGTGAAGACAGCGAGTTTGTCTGGGCGCATTGGCAGATAGCACGCCGCTGGAGTAAGGTTTTTTTCATCGTATTGTCGGTCGTCACCACCGTGGCCGTGCTCGGCTGGCTGGGTAAAACCTATCTGGGCATGATGAAGGAAGCTGTCTACGGCATGGTTGGCGGACTGAGTCTGCTCCCCACGCTGGTATCCGTACTGGTGTTGATCGTTATCGAGTCTGACTCTTTGCATCACGCCCGTGTAGGGACACTGCCGGGCTGGGCCCTGCGTCGCTTTTTGGGTATCGAGCCGCCGCCGGCTGAGGACTAAGCGAGTCGCTTTTCCAGTTTCTCGCGCCACTCGTGTGAGAGTGCCTCAATTTCAAGCGCCTGTTCCATGACAGGCGTTTTTTCGTTTTCGGGCAGGCTTTTGTCGAAATAGGCGCGGAATACACGCTGAACAGTCAGTTTCGCTGGATGCGGTTCAACGACAGCGACCGTATCGCCAGTGGCGACCGAGCCGGTCTCAATGACTCTGAAATAAATACCGGTCGCGGCATGCTCCACAAACAACCTTGGCATGTCGTCCCGCTCAAAGGCCATGCCGAGCTTGAAGCACGGCACTCTGGGTTGAGATATTTCAAGCAGACTCTGACCGGCTCTGAGCCGGTCACCGATACAGAGCCTGGCCTCGTCGAGCCCCTCTACAGTGAGGTTTTCGCCGAATTTGCCGAAAGCTAATGCGGCCAGTCCCAGCTTTTGTTGCCAGAATGAGTAATGTTCAGCGGCGAATCCATAAACGGCTTTGTGTTCGCCGCCATGATTGACGAGATCGACCTGTTTGTCGCCATCCAGATTGAGGGCGTTCACAGCGACACGGCCTGACACCGGCTGCTTGAAGATACCGGTAGAGACCGTTTTGTTTTTATACTGAGCCTGTTTCGGCAGAGAGACGTTAACGGAACGGATGAGCACTTTAGCTTAGGGCTGCTCGGCGCGTTTCACAACGGAGTGGATCACTTTGTCGTATTCGAAAAAGACTTCGAATTCGCTGTAAATCCAGCGGCTGATCGGGGGCTCGCCAACGGCCGGCACTTTTGTTTCAGGCGTACCGAATCTCTGCTCAACCTGGGTCATGTTCATTCCCTGGGTTGGACGCATGACGCCAGCGTCGCTGTTGGGCACGTCATAACGCGGGTCGGCAATAGAAATAACTTCTGCCTGCACCGCCGTCAGGCTCAGAAAAAACGCTGCAAGCACTAGGCTGATGTTCCGCATCGATATGCTCCTTGAGTGGTTGATAACAGAATACTACGCGGTCAGGAATTGCTCAATCAGCGTGTTGAGGTAACGCTGACCTTTCTCGGTAGGGCGAAGACGATGAATATCATGCTCAATCAGGCCAAGTTTTTCCGCTTCCGCCAGCGGCTTTTTGATCTGCGAGATCGGCACGCCAGTATGCTGCTGAAATAAGGGCGTAGGCACACCATCAAGCAGACGCATAGCGTTGAGCATAAATTCAAAGCCGACTTCTTGTTCATCCACCAGTGTGCGTTCAAGCAGGCAGTCATCACTGCCGGCGGTATCCAGATAGGCCTGTGGCTGTTTCTGTTTAACTCTGCGTTCAATCTGCTGTGGTGCCGCACTGCTGATTTTACCGTGGGCACCGGCGCCGATGCCGAGGTAATCACCAAACTGCCAGTAATTAAGATTATGCCGACATTGTTTGCCTTTACGGGCATAGGCAGAGGTTTCATATTGCTGATAACCGGCCTCAGCTAATCTTGCTTGATTAGCCAGTTGCCAGTCATAAATCGGATCATCATCAGGCAGGACAGGTGGTTGGCTGTAGAACAGGGTATTGGGCTCAATGGTCAGCTGATAATAGGAAATATGAGCG
>JABURN010000245.1 GCA_014762585.1 Methylophaga sp. | reverse complement strand
TTTGCTTAGGCTCGTATTTCCACTTGATCGCACCGTCGTTGTTCAGATCCAGTGCAAACACAATATTGGGGAATGGTGTGTGAACATACATGGTGCCGTCGATGATGAGTGGATTACCTTCGTGACCGCGCAATACACCTGTGGAGAAAGACCAGGCCATGTTCAGATCTTTGACGTTATCTTTATTGATTTGTGTCAGTTCTGAATAACGCTGGTTTGCATAGTTGCCCGCTGGCATAACCCAGTTATTGGCATTCTTTTGCATGGTCAGCAATTCGTCAGCTTGTGCCGCACCTGCGACGGTCAGCGACATTATCGCCAGAGATAATGTTTTCAGCTTCATAGTTAATTCCCTATTGTTGTATTAATCAATTGATGCACGACTGTCTCGAGCATGTTTTTACTCTATGCTGACAAGGCCTGAGAATCATCATTACTGACTCCTGTTTTATCCATGAGAAAGTCATAGCACAACTATGAAAATAAAACATAAGGCCCTGTTTATATTGAAATTAATGCTCATTAATGACACCATATTTCAGTGCCAGCCTGACCAGGTCCACAGGTGAGTTGATACCCAACTTTTGTTTCAGACTGGTCTGATAATTGGCAACGGTTTTGTGACCGATATTGAGGCTGAGCGCTATTTCCTCAACCAGCATTCCCTCAGACAGTAAACGAAATACTTCAAACTCACGCGAGGTCAGTTTCTGGGCCGGATTATCGCCTCCGGTCAGGCTTTGCAAGGCTACTTTCTGTGCCATGTCCGAACTCAGAAAGCTGCGCCCCTGCGCCACTTCCCGGACAGCTTTAACCAGATCCTCCGCATGTCCCGATTTTGCCACATAGCCAAGGGCGCCTGAGGTCATCGACTGAATAGCGAAAGTCGCGTTTTCATGCATTGAGAACATGATTATCCGGGCTTGAGGCCAACGGTTAAGAATGCGACGCATCGCCTCAAGTCCCCCCATACCCGGCATCGACATATCCATCACCAACACATCCGGCCTGATTTCCGAAAAAGTCTGATAAGCCTGCTCACCGCTTTCGGCTTCCCCAACAATCTGAATACCTTCATTTTGTTCAAGCAACCTGCCAAGTCCTGATCTCACTACCGCGTGGTCGTCAGTGAGCATGACTTTTATTGATTGTTCCATGCTTATTCTCCTTGTTTAGCAAGCGTGACCTGCACTGTCACACCTTGCTGATATTGACTGGTAATGTTTAATTTTCCGCCGATACTGTCCACGCGCTCATGCATGCCGGCCAGTCCAAAACGCTGTGGATGACGTCCAAGCTCAAAGCCCTGTCCATCATCTTTCACAATCAGCAAACGCTCTTTGCCACTCTCCAGCAATGAGATTTCTACAAGCTTCGCATTTGCATGTCGGCTGATATTGGTCAGGCATTCCTGCAGGACGCGATAGAGCGTCAGTTGTTCGTTTTCGTCTAAATCGGAAAAGTCGCCTTCAATATAGGTGAGCACTTCGATATTTTTGTGCCGCTGTTGCCAGTTATTGACCAAGTCCTGTACTGCGGCAAGAAAGCCGATTTCATCGAGTCCACCCGGTCGCAATCGATGCAGCATGGTTCTGATGATGTCCATCACTTGTCTGGCGACCTCATCAATCGCTACAGCACTGCGCTTGGCACAAGCCAGATCCTGACAACTTTTGATAACAGAAGCATCGACATGGATCGCAGTCAGATGCTGGCCGATTTCATCATGTAATTCATGGGCGATGGTTTTTCTCTCCGCTTCCTGCAGGCGGATGATTTGCTGGGTAAGACGATGATTGTTACGGGTGCTGATCTGTAAGGCGGAAGCCATGCCGTTGAACTTATGGCTGATACTGGCCATCTCTGGCAGGTTGAAGACAGGCAGACGTCGGTCCAGATGGCCAGCCTCAATATCCGTCAAAGCATCAATAATATTGTCGATAGGTTTCAGCGACAGCCCGACAGCGATATAAACAACCACATTGACCGACACGAAGAACAAGGCAATCAGTTCAAGCATAGTTTTGGTTTCATGCCAGGCTTCACTGATTTCATTGCCCGGCTCGGGACTAATGACCAGTTTGCCGATCTCTCGATTGTTGATACTGACAGGAAGGGATTTGAGAGTCATGTTGTCCAGACCGGCCTGCATCTGTGACACGAACCAGCTGGGCGGATCATTTTCATCATGGGCATCATCAACCTGATTGGTCTCAACCAGAAAGCCATGGCTGTCGTAAAATTCTATGCGTAGATGGCGAACACCTGAGAGACGCCCCAGATTGAAAAGCGACATGTCTTCGTCTGCGCTCATCAGGCCCGTACGCTTGAAATGATTGAGCTCAGCTTCAAGCATATGCAGGGCGAGGTCCATCGTGGAATCCACTTCTGCCCTCACATTTTCACGGGCATTATGAACCGTCGTCATGGCACCGAGCAGCACGATGACGAATAAGATGATGGTGACAATAAGGTTAAGTCTGAATCTGAGATTCATGATGGGGGAGCAATAAATAAAACTGCATTTTATGGCTCACCCGGGGAGAAGGAGATAGGAGAAATTCCTTTTTCGGCTATTCTTTGAAACAGCAGACATAAAAAAACCCGGCAGAGCCGGGTTTTTTGAGTTTGGTTTCTCTATGCAATTAGCGGTTGCAAATGTACATAGTGACTTCGAAACCGAAACGCATGTCTGAATATTCTGGTTTAGTCCACATAGTAATCACCTCTTTTTTGTTTCTTGAAACACCGGATAACCGGATTCGTTGAGTGATAGATTACAGAGCCCATGAAAAAAGCCAGAGAGGAATTTGCTCGTCGTGACTCAGGATTTTCCTGAATCGATATCAAGCATCCACCAGACCACTGCGGATAGCCAACCGAGCCAGTTCTGCCGAGTTGGAGACATTCAGCTTCTGTTTGATATTGGTGTGATGTGTACCCACTGTTTTTGGGCTCAAGCTGAGAATATCCGCGATCTCATTAACGGTTTTGCCCTCTGCTAACAGGCGGAACACCTCAAACTCGCGTTGGCTTAACACATCGAGCGGGTTTTCAGAGCCGGTTAATTTCTGCATTGCCAGTTGCTGCGCGATTTCAGGTGCAATACAGGTTTTACCCTGCGCGACCAGTTCTACAGCTTTCAGCATTTCCTCAGGGGCGCTACGTTTGGGAATAAACCCCAGCGCACCGGCCTGCATGGCCCGGGTAGTGAACACGCTGTCCTCATGGACACTAAGTACCAGAATTCTCGCATGGGGCTCCCGGGCGATGATGCGTTCTATGGCGCCGACGCCACCGATACCGGGCATGGAAATATCCATCACCACTACATCCGGGTGGTGCTTGTTGAAATCCTGCACCGCCTGTTCACCGCTACCGGACTCGGCAACCACAGTGAACTTATCACCATCTTCCAGTAAACGGCGAAAGCCAGCCCTCACCAGCTCGTGGTCATCCACCAGCAAGACTTTTGTTTTGTTTAGGCTCATATCAGTCTGTCCGCTCCCAGAGGAATCTTAATTTTTATCGCCACTCCGTCACCGGGCTCGCTCAGCAACTTGAACTCGCCGCCCATGCTCTGAACCCGTTCGCGCATTCCCAGCAGCCCAAAGTCGACATCAGAATGAAAATCTTTAACCACCATACCTTTACCGTTGTCGCTGATATCGATGCTCAGCTCGTCCTTATCTCCACCCTGCTCGGCATGAATCTGGACCTTGATCTGGCTGGCCTGGGCATGACGCACCGCATTGGTGATGGCTTCCTGTACTACTCTGAAGACCGTCATGTTCATGGCTTCGTTCAGATTGTCGAGTTTGCCGCTGATCTGCAACACAAAATTTATCTCAGCTTCGCGTTCACGCCAACTGGCGATGCTCTGCTCCAGCGTCGGCACCAGACCCAGATCATCCAGCGGGCTGGGACGCAACCGGGTAATCATGTTATGCACCACATCATAGATGTGACTGGCGGTATCAATTATCGCCTGAGCACTGCCATGAATTCTGGGTTCGCTATCCTGAGTGCGATTTCGTATCAATACAGCATCAGTCTTGATGGCGGTCAGGCATTGTCCCAGTTCATCATGTAATTCACGCGCCAGGTGCCGGCGCTCTGCTTCCTGCACTTCATCCATATGTTTGGTCAGCAGGCGGGTTTCACGTAACTGGTTGCGGGCCATTTCCGCCTGTTTCAGCTCGGTGATATCACGCAGTGTGCAGACCAGGCCGATAATCTGCTGATTGTTGTCATACAGCGGCACGCTGGACATCAACAGGGTCAGTTGCTCACCATCCGGTCGGGTCAGTGTGGTTTCCATATTTTCAATGGTTTCGCAGTTTTCCAGCACACGGGCGATGTTCTTGCGCTGATGATCAAAACCGAGATTCGCCAGCGCTTCGCCTTTCAGTACCGGCGTTTGCTTGGCAAACAATCTTTCGGCGGTGGAGTTACAGAAAGTGATATTGCCGGCATGATCGAGCGCCAGAATGGCATCGCCGGACTGTCTGACCAGCATCGCCAGACGCTGGTTTTCAGCTGAACTCAGCTCCAGTGCCTGCCCCATGCGGTTGAAGGTCTGGCTGATCTGGTTCATCTCCGGCAGCGTGAAACTGGGCAGCCTGGAATGCAGGTCTCCCCGCTCAAAAGCCGCCAGCGCCTGTAGCAAACGCTGCAAAGGACGCAAAAACCAGTCAACCCCCCAGTACAAAAAGATACTGACAAACACAAACACCACCATCCCCAGCCCGATGATGCTGCGAATGTCTTGCCAGCGGTCACTGATTTCCTGCATCGGTGCCGCATAAATCACCATATGGCCGTTGCCGAAACGTTTACTCAGGGGGGTGATTTCCGGAAACAGAATTTTAACGAACCATTCGGGCGGCTCGACTTCCAGGGTGGGTTCCGGCTCACCTTCATAAAGGAGGCCCTGCGCATCAAACAGCAGAATATGCAGGCTACGGATTTCACTCAGCGCCTTGATCATTTCGTGCATCTGCTCATTGATGCCCAATTCCCTGTTAAGGGGTCTGTCAGCCAGGGTCAGGGTGATCAGTCTTGCTGCGGCATCCATGGTGTCCTGCACTTCTTTTTCGACTGAGTGACGGGCATTGGAAATCAGCACGCCGGTGCCGGCCATTAATGAAGCCAGCAAGAGGATGGTGAAAAAAAGATTAACCTTGAGCTTGAGACTCATGACAGGGTGGTCTCGGCAATCCCCTTGGCGCCGAGGTTGTCCACCCAGCGAACCATGATTTTGTCGCCGGAAGCACCACCTGCCAGCTGAAATGAAAAATAAGGATTACGGGCCGTTGCAGTGCCGCACTTGATGGTCAGGACTTCCTTGCCGTTACGCCAGCAACGGATATCCTGGATAAATTCAGCGGGTATCAACTCTCCCTGCTCGTTTTCACCGCGGCCGGTATGCATGGGGTGAGCAAGCAGAACCCGCACGGTGGTCTGCTCATCTGTCAGCTTGGCTCGTATTCTGTCTCTGGCTTTGATTGCCATCAGGCACAACCTCCAATATCCACCGCAATATCACGCGATGTTCTATAGAGCTTACCATCCGCACGCACCACGGCAATCACTTCAGAGTCTTCAGCCACCTTGATCATGCTTTTGAATGGCAGGGCTACGTCCGGAGTCAAATCAACACTCATCGCCAGTGGATTGGGATTTTTATCGACCAGAATAGCGATTCGTTCGACATTGGCCAGCTCACTGCGAATCTCGACCGGCACCGAGGCACCGTTCACGGCATAACTCGGCGGTGCCCCGAGTTTAAAAGCGATTTGCTTGTCATTAGCGACTTCAGCCTCACCCAGTAAAGCCAGCAAAGCATCTTCCACTGTCTCGGCAGTGAAAGCATCACTGGGCCAGTGAGCCAGAAGACGGCGAGGTAATAGCAAACCGCTGCTGGCAACCAGTGCCAGGGTGGAAGCGGAAATGGCGCCTTTGATAAACGAGCGCCGTTTGGGATCGGCTTGGTGAGTCATGCTGTTACTGTTCCATTTGTGCCATGGCTTGTTCTACTTCACGCAGCCTGGAAGCAATTTTGGCACGTTGATATTCATCGCTGCCGGCAGCTTCTGCTGCCAGTTGCAATTGATCCGCCGCCGCTTTAAGCAGGCCCGACTGATAATAATATTCTGCCAGCCAGCTGTGCGACTGGCTCTTCTGCCCCATCTGGCCTTTGGCCTGGGCCAGCAGTTTATACACGTTTCGGGAGTTTTCGCCGAGTTCAATCTGTGTTTGCAGCAGTTTATCAGCTTCAAAAGCGCGGCCGTTTTTCAGCAGCGCTCTGACCTGCTCCATCGTCAGCGCCTGATCATCGGGATAAAGGCGCTGATTATCTTCATATATTTCCAGCGCCGCCTCTACCCGACCGACGGCCATTTCGATATCGGCCAGAGCCAGCTGGTATGCCAATCTGTCCTTGTCTTTATCGAGTAAAGGCTGCAGCGCCTCTCTGGCCAGCGTATGTTGACCGCTCTTGAGCAACGCGAGTGCATAACCGTAGCGAACCGCTTCCTTGTTGGTGTCATCATCACGTGACATCGCCGATTTGTAATGTTGCAGCAGATCACTCGCGTCTTCCGTCATCATCACCCGCAGCTTTTCCTTAATAAGGTAGAACTGCTTATGATCTGACAGTTGCGGTTTCACCTGATAATTTGCAGCGCGGCCTCTGGCATCAGCGATACGGGACGTAGTCACAGGGTGAGTCCGCAGGAATTCAGGAATGTTATCGCCGCCGTAGTATCGGCTGGCCTGCTGTAACTTTTCAAAAAAGCTGGGCATCGCATAGGGGTCGAACCCGGATTCGACCAGTGTCTGCATACCGAGATTATCGGCTTCGGCTTCATGCGCCCGGCTGTAATCAAGCTGACTCTGAATATCGCCGGCCTGGACCGCCATCATCGCTGCCGACCCCGCTCTGGGATCAGCCGCGCCCAACAGTGCTGCAGCAATCATTGCCGCGGTACGGGGAATGGTCATTCGTTTGTGGCGCTCAAAGCTGCGCAGAATATGCCGCTGCGTGATGTGAGCGATCTCGTGCGCCATGACCGAGGCCAGCTCCGACTCGCTTTCCGCGGTCAGCAACAGGCCACTGTTTACACCGATAAAACCTCCGGGTGCGGCAAAAGCATTGACGCTCGGATCGGGCAGCATAAAAAAGGTATAGTCGAGTCCCGGCTCATCACTATTGGCGGCGAGACGATAACCCAGAGACTGGATGTAACTGTTGATTTCCGGATCTTCAATCAACTCGGTGGATTGCTGCAGACGCCAGAAAAAAGCCTGGCCGATTTCGTATTCCTCACGGGGAGAAATCAGCGCACCGGCACTGTCTCCCATTTCCGGCAGCGCAATGTCGAGGGCATTGCTCTGTGTCAGCGGCAACGACAGGCAGGCCAGTAAACTCAGGGTGATTATTCGTTTCATACAGTGCATAGACTCATACCCCATGATAGGGGTTCCGGCAAGACAATGAATGTAATTCCGTTTATCATTTAGCCATCACTAGAATTATTCCTGGATCGCAAGTATGTCAGAATTTGATGTAGAAATTGACTCATCAGGTCTCAATTGTCCACTTCCTGTATTAAAAGCCCGCAAAGCCCTGGCTGATATGACTGTCGGTCAGAAGCTGCACCTGATCGCCACCGATCGCGGTGCTAACAAGGACATCCCGGCCTTCTGCAAAATGACCGGCAACCCACTGCTCGACAGTTCAGAGGCCGATGGCAAACTGTACTTCACTATCGAAAAGGGAGAAGCCAATGGCTAAGAAACTAGCCATCATTGCCAGCAAAGGTACACTGGACGGCGCCTATCCACCGTTCCTGCTTGCCTCCACCGCTGCGGCGCTGGGCTTTGAAGCCAAGATTTTCTTCACTTTTTATGGCCTGCAATTACTCAACAAAGAGCTGAACCTCAAAGTCTCACCACTGGGTAACCCGGCCATGCCAATGCCGGTCACTGTGCCCAGCATTGTCCAGGTTCTGCCCGGGCTGGAAGGCTTTGCCACCTGGATGATGAAACGCAAATTGAAAAAGAAAGGCGTGGCCAGCGTTGAAGAACTCAGGGAAATATGTATCGAGTCAGGGGTTGAACTGATAGCCTGCCAGATGACTGTGGACTTGTTCGACTTCAAACACGAAGACTTTGTTGAAGGCATCAGCAGCGGCGGTGCTGCCACTTTTCTGGAATTTGCCTCCGAAGCTGATATCACGCTTTACATCTAAGCTGGCGTCCCCGGCAGGAGTCGAACCTGCGACCTTCCCCTTAGGAGGGGGACGCTCTATCCAGCTGAGCTACGGGGACAATGGTCGGGCATTATAACAGGCGTCTGCAATCTCGACGAATGGGTGTTGAGTGCGGCTGAATGAACGGCAGATGATCGGCGAACAGGGGTGAAGAAAAAAGGGGAGCGTCAACTCCCCTTTTTTGATGGATCGCGATGCTTTATTCCCATCCGGATGCCTGAGCAGCCTGTTTATCCTCTTTTGGCGCGTCAGTAATCATGACTTCGGTGGTGAGCATCAGACCTGCTATAGAGCAGGCATTCTGCAATGCGCTACGTGTGACTTTGGCAGGGTCAAGAATGCCCATCTCCAGCATGTCACCGTATTCGCCGGTCTGCGCGTTGTAGCCGAAATTGCCTGCTTCTGTGCGGACTTTTTCAAGCACCACGCTGGCTTCATCCCCTGCATTGGTGACGATTTGACGGAAAGGTTCTTCCATCGCCCGCAATGCAATGCGTGCACCGGCTTGCTGATCTTCATTGGCGAGATTGAGGTCTTTCGCCTTAACCAGCTCGGCAACGCGAACCAGACTCAGACCGCCCCCTGCGACAATGCCCTCTTCCACCGCAGCACGGGTAGCATGGAAGGCATCATCAACCAGGTCTTTTTTCTCTTTCATTTCGACTTCGGTTGCAGCACCCACACGAATCACGGCCACACCACCAGCCAGTTTGGCCAGGCGTTCCTGCAATTTTTCCTTGTCATAGTCAGAGCTTGAGTTTTCGATCTCTTTTTTGATCTGGCTAACGCGAGCCTCAATCGCCTTGTCATCGCCGGCACCATCAACAAGGGTGGTCGCATCTTTACCAACCAGTACCCGTTTTGCACTACCCAAATGCTCTACAGTAACCGATTCCAGCGACAGACCCACCTCTTCGCTAATCACAGTAGCACCAGTCAACACCGCGATGTCCTGTAACATTGCTTTGCGGCGGTCTCCAAAACCTGGGGCTTTGACCGCAGCGACTTTTAAGATACCGCGCAGTTGGTTGACGACCAGAGTCGACAGTGCTTCGCCTTCAACATCTTCAGCAATCAGCAGCAAAGGCCGGCTCTCTTTGGCAACGGCTTCAAGAGTCGGCAGCAGATCCCGGATCGAGCTGATTTTCTTGTCGAAAAGCAGCACGTAAGGGTTGTCCAGCTCCGCCAGCATTTTTTCCTGATTGTTGACGAAATAAGGCGACAGATAGCCGCGGTCGAACTGCATACCCTCAACCACTTCCAGTTCGTTTTCGAAGGATTTACCTTCTTCCACTGTCACGACACCGTCTTTACCCACTTTTTCCATCGCTTTAGCGAGGATGTCACCGATGTCATTATTCCAGTTGGCAGACACGGTAGCGACCTGACGGATAGCGTTGTTGTCGTCACAGGGTTTTGCCAGTTTGTGCAACTCTTCAGTAGCGGCTTTGACCACCGCATCAATGCCCCGTTTGAGATCCATGGGGTTCATGCCGGCGGCAATCGATTTGTGTCCTTCTCTGATCACAGCCTGCGCCAGCACAGTCGCTGTGGTGGTGCCGTCACCGGCGACATCTGCCGTTTTTGATGACACTTCTTTCACCATCTGAGCGCCCATATTCTGGAACTTGTCAGCCAGTTCAATTTCCTTGGCAACGGAAACACCATCTTTGGTGACTCGGGGTGCACCAAAGCTTTTACTTAAAACCACATTTCTACCCTTAGGTCCAAGGGTCGCTTTCACAGCATTCGCTAAAATGTTGACACCTTCAATCATGCGTTCGCGAGCATCATTTGAAAATCTCACATCTTTGGCACTCATGCGGCTTTCTCCTCTGCAATGTCATTTTCAATGATGGCAAGCACATCAGACTCTTTCATCACCAGTAAAGTCTCGCCATCTACTTTAATTTCAGAACCGGCGTATTGGCCAAACAGCACTCTGTCACCAACCTTAACGCTCAGTTGCCGACGTTCGCCGGCATCACTTACCACGCCATCGCCAATTGCGACCACTTCCCCCTGGGTCGGTTTTTCGCTGGCTTTATCTGGAATGATGATGCCGCTTTTTGTGGTGGTTTCCGCCTCCAGATGACGAACCACTAATCGATCATATAGAGGTTTCAAATTCATCAAACTCCTCCTAAAATCACAATTAAGTCACTGTACAAGTTCAGGGCTAAACCACTGAACAAGCAAGCATTTGGGGAATGAAATTTTGTTTTCAAGAGTCTTATGTAAAAATTTTTCATGTGGGGTAAAGGCATGGAGAGAACCACAACACTGATTGCTAACAACAATCTCAATGAATGGTTTAAATACAGGCTTTCAGATGCAACACGAAACACTTCACTGGCACTCTCTGAAGATACCTTAAGCTATCTGGTTAACCTGCTCGTCCACTATTCAGATAGCCGGCATTTTTTTGAAGAGAGTGACCATGGTCTCAGCTTGCCTTCCTTGGCCTTCATCTTTCGAGATGCTCACGAAGCAAAAACGACGTCACAAAAACTGACCAAGCTCCGTCGTCTGGGTGATGTATCACTGTTTATTGGTTCGCTATTCCCTGACAAACTCATGCGAGCTGGTATAAGAAAAGACTATTTCATTGGTATGGGCGGCGGTGCATACAGCACGCTTGCCGAACAGAATTATTGCAACCCGGATGTATTTAACGAACTATCAGTTCGTTTCCCCCGTTTATTACAAATCATCGGTTCTGTATGCCAGAGGAAAATTCAGTTCGATGCAGAAGAAATATTTGCCCTCCATAGACGCTGGCAAGCCACGGGGGATGAAACCCTCAAAAGACAACTTTATTCCCTTGGAATCAATGTCTTGCAGACTGGAAGAATTCAATAATTTTTCTGGCGCTCTATCCAGCTGAGCTACGGGGACAATGGCTGGGCATTATAACAGGCGTTGATATGGGCTTCGAATCGATTTGAGCCCAACCGGCGGCTGAGCGGACAAAGGCCCTTCGAGAAGGGCCTGTAAAATTAATAATTAAAATTCCAGACAAATCTTACCAAAGTGCTGATTTGTCTCTTGGTACTCAAAAGCCTGTACTATTTCTTCAAGCGGAAACACCTTATCAATGATCGGTTTGATTTGATTAACTTCAATGGCCTTGATCATGTCTTGTTGTTGCACCCTGCTGCCGACAAGCACCCCTTGGAGTCTGGCCTGTTTCACAAAAGATTTCACGATGTTTATCTCACATGTCTGTCCAGAGAGAATACCGATTAAAGAAATTTGACCACCCACTCGTACAGCGTTCAGCGCTTGATCCAATGTTTCAGCGCCACCAATATCTACCACGTGGTCAACGCCTCTCCCGTCATTTAGCTCTCGGGCAAGGTGCCCCCATTTAGGCTCTTCCTTATAGTTGATAACATGATCGGCACCCAGCTCTTTGAGACGCTTGAGTTTTTGTTCACTAGATGAGGTGGCGATCACTTTGGCACCCGCCATTTTGGCAAACTGTAAGGCGAAAATAGACACCCCCCCGGTGCCTTCGAGGAGTACAGTATCGCCGGATTTCAATGGATTGAAGTCAAACAGCGCCCGCCATGCAGTTAAGGCAGCTGTAGTGAGAGTGGACGCCTCTATGTGAGACCAACCCTTGGGAGACTTTGTAAATGACTCGGCCTTAGCCGTGACATATTCTCGTGCGTAGCCGTCTACCCCGTCGCCTGGGACGGTTGCAAACCCATCAACTAGTGGTTCGCCATTTAACCATGACGGGAAAAAAGTACTAACTACGTTGTCACCGACCTCAAACTCAGTGACGTTAGCTCCCACCTCTATGACCTCACCTGCGCCATCTGCCATCGGTATCCTTTTTTCTGAGGCGGCCCATAGCCCTTTTACCACCGCATAGTCGTGAAAGTTCAGAGAGTTAGCATGAAGTCTGACAAGGATTTCACCTTCTCCTGGTTTCTGTGCTTCTGCCTCATCGACTGAAACGTTGTGAAAGCCACCTCCTGCTTCGACATAAATCGATTTGCCTTTCATGTGTTCGCTCCTGTTAGAAAACAAACCCACAAACTACCATTTAGGTTACAATAGTCAACCAGTTAACATTTTGTAACCTAGAAGTAATCATGAATGAAAACAGTCAGACTTGTTACAAACCTTGCCCAGTCGAACGGGGCATGAGGATCATAGGCAATAAATGGACAGGCTCGATCTTATGGCATCTGAAAGACCATCCGATGCGATTTAATGAAATTGCCAGACAACTTGCCGGCGCCAGCAAAAAAGTGCTTGCTGAGAGGCTAAAGGCTATGGAAGACAATCAGCTCATCACAAGAGAAGTGATCTCAATGAAACCGGTGGCAGTGCAATACGATATTGCTCCTCGAGGACTCAGTGCACTAACTATCCTAGAAGAACTGAAAAACTGGACGCTTGAGAATGAGCTATAGATATTTTTTGAAGATAGCTCTATCCAGCTGAACTAGAGGGACAGTTTCTGGGCGTTATAACAGGGCTGTTTTCTACCAACGAATTCTAAACATACAGTCGGTGACTGACCGGCTGATAATCGGAAAGCCTCGCGATCTCGGTTTTCTCTGCTCTGTGATGTATTTTTTGAACTCAGGCAAATATTACATCCATATCGGATTAACTTTTCGATGAAGTCCTATTCGACTTAGATGTTAAAGTTCTCTTATCAGCATTTCGGTGAGTACAGGCTATGACAGATACGCGAAAACATTCCTCCAAAGTGGTCGACGGGACCGGCAAAGCACCAGCCAGAGCAATGCTAAGAGCAGTTGGCTTCGACGATAGCGATTTCCAGAAGCCACAAATTGGCATCGCCTCAACCTGGAGTATGGTCACTCCTTGCAATATGCATATCAACCATCTGGCTGATTTTGCCTGCGAGGGTGCCAACGGGGCTGGCGCTAAAGGGGTTATTTTTAACACCATCACCATCTCTGATGGCATTGCTAATGGCACCATCGGCATGAAATATTCTTTGGTGTCTCGTGAAGTGATTGCCGACTCGATTGAGACCGTTGCCGGCTGTGAGGGATTCGATGGGCTGGTTGCCATTGGTGGCTGCGATAAGAACATGCCGGGTTGCCTGATAGGCCTAGCCCGCTTAAACCGCCCATCGGTCTTTGTTTACGGTGGCACAATTCAGCCTGGCGCAAACCACACTGATATTGTTTCTGTATTCGAGGCCGTAGGCAAACACGCACGCGGCGATATGTCAGCGGATGAATTAAAACAGATTGAAGAAACGGCGATTCCCGGCGCCGGTTCCTGTGGCGGAATGTACACAGCCAATACCATGGCTTCAGCGATTGAAGCCCTGGGCATGAGTTTGCCTAACAGCTCTGCACAGGAAGCTGTCTCTCCCTCAAAAGCCGAGGATTGCCGCCGCGCAGGCGCTGCCGTTATGGCATTGCTGGAAAAGGACATCAAACCTACCGACATCATGACCCGTGAAGCCTTTGAAAATGCCATTACCACATTGATCGCGCTGGGTGGCTCGACCAATGCCGTTTTGCATTTATTAGGTATGGCTCATGCAGTGAATGTTGAACTCAGCCTGGATGATTTTGCCCGCATCGGCCGCAATGTTCCGGTATTGGCTGACTTGCGTCCCAGTGGCCAATACATGATGTCGGAACTCATTGCCATCGGCGGCATTCAGCCACTGATGAAAAGCCTGTTAGAACGGGGATTACTGCATGGTGATTGCCTGACAGTAACCGGCAAAACCCTGGCTAAGAACCTGGCCGATGTCGCTCCCTATCCTGCAAACCAAAACATTATTCGTTCCTTTGACAACCCCATCAAAAAAGACAGCCATCTGGTCATTCTCAAGGGAAATCTGGCACCAGAGGGCGCCGTGGCCAAAATTACCGGTAAAGAAGGCTTGCGTTTTACCGGTAAAGCCCGGGTATTCCATTCTGAAGAAGAGGCGCAACGAGATATCCTGAATGGCACCGTCGTGAAAGGTGATGTCATCGTTATTCGCTATGAAGGTCCCAAAGGCGGACCGGGCATGCGGGAAATGCTAAGCCCTACTTCTGCCGTTATTGGCAAAGGCCTGGGCAACGACGTGGCCTTGATAACTGATGGTCGCTTCTCTGGCGGCAGCCACGGTTTTGTGGCTGGCCACATTACCCCTGAAGCTTTTGATGGCGGCCCGATTGCACTGGTTGAAAATGGTGATGAAATAACGATTGACGCGGAAAACGCCGAAATACATCTCCACCTGAGTGATACAGAAATTCGACAAAGACGTGAAGCCTGGCAGCCCGTTCCACCGCGCTATACACGCGGCGTCTTGGCGAAATATGCCAAAACGGTCTCCTCTGCATCTGAAGGTGCAGTCACCGACAAAAACCTCTGAGCACAGGCCAAAAGCGGAGCGCATAGCCTGTAGTGATTTAAGATGGCTTTCGAGGCTATTTCACAATGAAGTCTTATCACCGACAGCTGAATTCGGTCGTTTTCTTCAGTATGTGTATTCATTAAGGTGGGGCCGCTCTATCCCGCTGAGTTACGTGGACAATGACCGGGCAATGTATCGGGCCAGCCTTCGCATCTGCCTGCTAAATCAGATCTAGTTGCTCACTACAAATTCCATATTTACAAAACCTATTTAACTGTGCTG
>JABURN010000124.1 GCA_014762585.1 Methylophaga sp. | reverse complement strand
AAAAAACTGCGGAAAAATCTGCCTCTTACGCAAAATACCGCGATGAGAAGCATCCATTGCAACGGCGTGGAGGTCGAGGTCAGACGCAGCAAGCGCCGCAAGACCCTGTCGCTGGGCATCCGTAACGGTGAGGTCAAACTGCGCATCCCGGCCCGCCTGCCCTTGCATCAAGCCGAGCGCTTCGTCCATGAAAAAAGTCACTGGATACAGCAAAAGCTGCTGGCGCACCCTCCAGTTAAAGCCAAACAATTCGAAAGCGGCGAAAGCCTGCTCTATCTGGGTAAAACCCATAGTCTGGTGGTTGAGCCAGCCCAGGCGCGCAGAGAGATACAACTCACTGATAATGTTTTGCTTGTCATGCACCGTGACCCGCAGCCCAGTCAGGCAGCGATAAAACGGCAAGTCGAAGGCTGGTACAAACAACAGGCGAAGCATTTACTAACAGCCCGCTGCGAAGAACTGGCAGCGCAGATCGGATTGGTGCCCGCCAGCATAGAAGTCAAAACCTACCGTGCCCGCTGGGGCAGTTGTACCGCATCAGGAAAAGTGCAGCTTAACTGGAAACTCATCATGGCGGCGCCTGACATTATTGATTACGTCATCATTCACGAACTCTGTCATCTGCGTCAGCACAATCACTCACCGGCATTCTGGCAACTGGTGAAACAATTTGACCCGGCGTTCACGCAACATCGGGCATGGTTGAAATCAAACGGACAGAAACTTCAGCTGTAAAAGCCGCTGCCAGGCTGGCGACTGGCGTTTACAAGCTTGAAAAATCTGCCGTTTCGATTAATATGTCGACTTTCGGATAAGGAACGCTGCAACAGGACATACCCTGCTAGGCTTATCCAACAGGTTTCAACTAACTGCGTTCATTATTAACAGGTAACTGATAGTAATGAGCAATGTCCCCGACTCATGGCACCACTATCATTACCTCGAACTAATGTAATGAGGAAGCTGGCTATGAGTAGTAACTATCTTTTCACTTCTGAATCCGTGTCAGAAGGTCATCCGGATAAAGTCGCTGATCAGATTTCTGATGCCATCCTGGACGAAATTCTTCGTCAGGATCCCCGCGCCCGGGTCGCCTGTGAGACCCTGATTAAAACCGGTGCCGCGATTATCGCCGGCGAAATCACCACCTCGGCCTGGGTCGACCTGGAAGACGTGGTGCGCAAAACCATCACCGATATCGGCTATAACAGTTCAGAAGTCGGCTTTGACGGTCAGACCTGTGCCGTCATGTCTTTGATTGGCAAACAATCCTCCGACATCGCTATGGGCGTTGACCGCGATACCGAAGAAAATCAGGGTGCCGGTGACCAGGGCCTGATGTTCGGTTATGCCAGTAATGAAACCGATGTTTTGATGCCGGCGCCGATTACCTATGCCCATCGTCTGGTGAAAAGACAGGCGCACATCCGTAAAAGCGGTGAACTGAGCTGGTTGCGTCCGGACGCCAAAAGTCAGGTGACCTTTGTTTACCAGGATGGCAAACCGGTCGGCATTGATGCGGTTGTCTTGTCTACCCAGCACAGCCCGGAAATCTCCCAGGCAGATCTGCAAGAAGCGGTGATGGAGCACATCATTAAACCGGTTCTGCCGGAAGACTGGCTGACAGCCAAAACCAAGATTCATATCAATCCGACCGGCCAGTTCATCATTGGTGGCCCGGTGGGTGATGCGGGCCTGACTGGTCGAAAAATCATCGTTGATACATACGGTGGCATGGCCCGTCACGGTGGCGGTGCCTTCTCCGGTAAGGATCCGTCCAAGGTCGACCGCAGTGCGGCCTATGCCGGTCGTTATGTAGCCAAGAATATCGTTGCTGCCGGTCTCGCCGACCGTTGTGAAATCCAGGTTTCCTACGCCATCGGTGTCGCTGAACCGACCTCGATCAGCGTTGAAACCTTCGGCACCGGCAAAATTCCGCAGGAGCGCCTGGAGCTGCTGGTCAGGGAACATTTTGATCTGCGCCCGGTCGGTCTTATCAAAATGCTCGACCTCATTAAACCCATTTACCAACCCACTGCCGCCTACGGTCATTTCGGCCGTGAAGATGCTGGCTTCAGCTGGGAAAACACCGATATGGCTGACGTATTACGCGATGCCGCCGGTCTGAAATAATTTAAGGAATCATCATGGAATCTGCTATCGAAAACCTCACCCCCGACTACAAAGTCGCTGATATTTCACTGGCCAAATGGGGTCACCAGGAAATCAAAATCGCCGAAAGCGAAATGCCCGGTTTGATGGCGCTGCGTGAAGAATACGCTGGCCAGGCGCCACTGAAAGGTGCCCGCATCGCCGGCTGTCTGCACATGACTATTCAGACAGCAGTCCTGATCGAAACCCTGGTGGAACTGGGCGCCGAAGTCCGCTGGTCTTCCTGCAATATCTTTTCAACCCAGGATCATGCCGCTGCAGCCATTGCTGATCAGGGCATTCCGGTCTTTGCCTGGAAAGGTGAAACCGAAGAAGAAGCAGTCTGGTGTATCGAGCAAACCATCGTTGGCCCCAACGGCTGGCGTCCTAATATGATTCTGGATGATGGTGGCGACCTGACCCTCATCATGCATGAGAAATACCCTGAACTGCTGGACGATGTGAAGGGTCTGTCGGAAGAAACCACCACCGGTGTCCACCGTCTCTATGAAATGATGAAACAGGGCACGCTGAAAGTCCCTGCCATCAACGTTAATGACTCGGTCACCAAATCCAAATTCGACAACCTCTATGGCTGCCGTGAATCACTGCTCGACGGCATCAAGCGCGCCACTGATGTGATGGTTGCCGGTAAAATCTGCGTCGTGCTGGGTTACGGTGATGTCGGTAAAGGCTGTGCTCAGGCTTTCCGTGGCATGGGCGCCACAGTGCTGGTCACCGAGATCGATCCGATTTGTGCCCTGCAGGCCAGCATGGAAGGTTACCGCATCGTCACCATGGAAGAAGCCGCGGCGATGGGTGATATTTTTGTTACCGCCACCGGTAATATCGATGTCATCACTCACGACCACATGAAAGCGATGAAGAACGAAGCCATCGTCTGCAACATCGGTCACTTCGATTCTGAAATCGATGTCGCATCATTGCGCCAATACGAGTGGGAAAACATCAAACCACAGGTTGACCACATCATCTTCCCGGATGGCAAACGCATCATCCTGCTGGCTGAAGGCCGTCTGGTGAACCTGGGTTGTGCCACCGGTCATCCGAGCTTCGTGATGTCTGCGTCATTCACCAACCAGGTTATGGCGCAAATCGAACTGTGGCAAAACAGCGATAATTATGAGAACCGTGTTTACGTGCTGCCCAAGAAGCTGGATGAGAAAGTCGCCCAGCTGCACCTGGGCCGCATTGGTGCCAGCCTGACACAACTGACACCGGAGCAGGCAAAATACCTGGGTCTGGAACAGGCTGGTCCTTACAAGCCGGATCACTACAGGTATTAATCGTTAATCAGTTAGAATGGGCTGATTTTTCAGCCCATTTTTTTATTCAAGACAAAAACATGTCCAAAAATCTGACGCTCAGTTGCGAGTTTTTTCCGCCTAAAACCGAAAAAGGCGTGACCAATCTGCGCCGTGTTCGCGAGGCCTTAATCCCACTCGCGCCCGAGTTTTATTCGGTGACTTTCGGCGCCGGTGGCTCCACTCAGGACAATACCATGGAAGCGGTGCTGGAAATTCAGCAACAGCAACCCGCTACCGGTATTGATGCCGCACCACACCTGTCCTGTGTCGGCTCCAGTGCCGAACGACTGCGGGAAATGCTCGATACCTACCAACAAAACGGCATTCATCGGATTGTAGCCCTGCGCGGGGATCTGCCCTCCGGTATGCGTGACCCGGGCGATTTCCGCTATGCCAGTGAACTGGTTGAGTTTATCCGCAAGGAAACCGGCGACTATTTTGATATTGAAGTGGCTGCCTACCCCGAAGTGCATCCTCAGGCACACACCGCCGAGTTTGATCTGGATAACTTCAAACGTAAGGTCGATGCCGGTGCCAACAGTGCTATTACCCAGTATTTTTATAACATCGACGCCTATCGTTTCTTCCTCGATCGCTGTGCCCGGAAAGGTATCGATATTCCGATCATTCCCGGCATTATGCCGATCAATAACTTTGCCCAGCTGGCACGCTTTTCTGCCAGTTGTGGTGCCGAAATCCCGCGCTGGTTACGCAAGCGCCTGGAAGAATTCTATGATGATACCGAGTCGATGAAAGCTTTCACTCTGGACTTTCTGACCGAATTCACCCGTCAGTTGATTGAGCTTGATGTGCCCGGCCTTCACTTCTACACCATGAACAAAACCGAGCCGACTTTGACTATCTGTCAGCGACTTAATCTCGTCAAGCAATAAGGCATAAAAGGCGCTGCGATGGGATATTTTGCTGATTCTTTCGCTGCTGCCTTTGCATTGCTGCTGAAGCTGGATCCGGAGATTATGCGGATCATCTTCACTTCCGTCTTTATCTCACTATCAGCCTCTGTCATCGCAGCACTGCTGGCGATCCCGGCTGGTGTGGCGATGGCCTTGAAGCGCTTCAAAGGCAAAGCCACGATTCAGCATTTGCTCAATACGCTGATGGCGATGCCCACCGTCGTCATTGGACTACTGCTGTATGGCTTGTTCAGCCGTGCCGGGCCGCTGGGAGAATGGGGCCTGCTCTATACCCCGACAGCAATCATCATCGCCCAGGCCATTTTGATTTTCCCCATCATGATGAACCTGACGGTGACAGCGGTGAACGCGGCCGATCCCAGACTGATACCAACGCTCAGAAGTCTCGGCGCGCGCACGCTGCCGATGATGCTACAGGTTATCCGTACTACCCGCTTTGCAATTCTGGCCGGCGTCATCACCGGTTTCGGTCGGGCTATCGGTGAGGTCGGCGCCGCCATGATGCTGGGCGGCAATATCGAGGGCTTTACCCGCACCATGACAACCGCGATTGCGCTGGAAACCAGTAAGGGTGAATTCGAGCTGGGTCTGGCGCTGGGCATGGTGTTGCTGGTGATTGCCTTTGTGCTGAACTTCCTGCTGTCTGTTCTCAACAGGGCCAAATCATGACGCCGGCTTATCAACTCAGTGATATTCGCGTCTCCTATGATGGCAAAGACGTGCTCAATATCCCCTCCTTGAGTCTGTGCCTCAATGAGAGCACTGCGCTACTGGGCGAAAACGGCGCCGGCAAGTCGACCCTGATGAATCTGCTGGCTTTTGTACAGCGCCCTGATGAGGGGCAAATTGCCCTGCTGACACAAACTGTGGGTGCCAGACTCAGCGCTGAACAGCGTCGTCGCATCGGTTATGTCACCCAGCAGCCTTATATGCTGCATGGCAGCGTACGCGATAACCTGAAGCTGGCGCTCAGGTTGCAGCAGATTCCGAGGCCACAGCACCATGCGCTGATAGAAAAAACGCTGTCTCTGCTCAATCTGATGCCGCAGGCGGATCAGGATGCCGCCACGCTGTCAGGGGGAGAACTGAAACGGGCCGCCATCGCCCGTGCAATTGTCTATGAACCCGATATTCTGCTACTGGACGAACCCTTCTCGCATCTGGACCAGCGTCATATCCGCCAGTTGGAAAGCAGCATCCGTCAGTTTGCCGCCCAGGATGGCAAAACAGTGATTTTCTCCACCCATGACCGGCTGCAGGCGATGGCGATAGCCAACAACTCTATCAACCTGGTCAATGGCCGTGTCACCAGCGCACCGCTGTTGAACCTTTATCACGGACAAAGCCAGCAGCAACTATTCAATACCGGCAAATTGTTAATTCACATCGGTGAAAACGATACCGGCGCCCGGCATATAGCCATCGATCCCCGCCAGATTATTGTGTCTGATCAGCCACTCCACCACACCAGCGTGTTGAACAGTTTTCCTGGTCGCTTGACCCAGATTGCCGAAGAAGCAGGCCATATACGTCTGTTGATCGATTGCGGTGAACCGTTTTATGCGGTGATAACACCCACCTCACTGCATAACCTGGCACTGCAGCTCGGAGACACTGTCTGGGTTAACTTTAAAGCCAGTGCGGTGAGCGTTTTTTAAGCTTGTTTTGCGCATTATCCCTATACTCAAACAGATTGTTTTTCAGTTCACAGAACAAATTGTCGATATCCTGTAGGCAATGGCATAAGACTTGCGGTAACATAAACTCATGGTCGCAACATTAGTCCAAACACACTTGTGAAACCCTCATTACAGCTACGTGTAGGCCAAAGTCTGTCGATGACTCCGCAGCTGCAGCAAGCGATCCGCTTATTGCAACTGTCATCGCTCGAATTGCAGGCTGAAATCCAGGAAGCGCTGGAAACCAATCCCCTGCTGGAAGTCGAGGAAGACTACGACTACGACGAGAATGCCCGCAACCGCAGTGATGATGACCAGGCCAGTCGTGATATCAGTCAGCTGGAAAATCAGGACATCCCCGAAGATCTCCCTGTTGATAGCAAATGGGAAGACATGTACGACCACCAGCCTGTCTCCAGTGTCGGCAGCAGCCAGATGGTCGACAGTGATCTGGAACGCGAAAACCAGGACGAAAGCACTGATACCCTGCAGCAGCATCTTTTATGGCAAATGCGCCTGACGCCGTTCACTGAAACTGAAGCTGCCATTGCCACCATGATTATCGACTCGGTGGAAGACGACGGTTATCTCAAAACCACACTGGAAGAGATCCTTGAAAGCCTGAGCGAAGAATTCGAAGATCTGGAACTCGATGAAATCGAAACCGTGCTACATCGGATTCAACACTTCGATCCGGTTGGTGTCGCAGCCCGCGACTTGCGTGAATGCCTGCTGATCCAGCTACGTGTCTATGAAACCTCCGGTATTCCGCATATCGATCTGCTGCGCGAACTCATCGACAAACACCTCGATACCCTGGCCAAACGCGATTATGCACAGATCAAGCGCGCCCTGAAGGTCTCGGACGATGAGCTGACCGAACTGGTTCGCTCGATTCAGCTGCTCAATCCGCGTCCCGGTACTCAAATTCAGACTGATAACACCGAATACATCGTGCCTGATGTCTATGCACGCAAGCACAACGGCAAATGGCAATTATCGCTCAACCCCGATAATGCACCGCGCCTGCAGATTGCAGAGCACTATGCGCAACTGGTCAACCGGGCTGATAACAGTGCCGAAAACACCTATCTGAAAAATAACCTGCAGGAAGCACGCTGGTTTTTGAAAAGCCTGCAAAGTCGCAACGAAACCTTGCTGAAGGTTACCGAGGCCATTGTCGAAAGACAGAAAGCGTTTCTGGATCATGGTGAGGAAGCGATGAAACCTCTGGTGCTGGCCGATATCGCAGAGGCCGTGGAAATGCACGAGTCAACAATTTCCCGGGTCACGACCCGCAAATACCTGCATACGCCGCGCGGTATTTTCGAGCTGAAGTATTTCTTTTCCAGCCATGTCAGTACCGAGGCAGGCGGTGAATGTTCAGCCACAGCAATCCGCGCTATTATCAAGAAACTGGTCGCGGCCGAAAACCCGCGAAAACCCCTGAGCGACAGTAAGATCGCTGCTATCCTCGGCGATCAGGGCATCAACGTCGCTCGCAGAACAATTGCAAAGTATCGCGAGACGCTGGCCATCGCGCCATCGAACGAGCGAAAACGGCTGGTCTGAACCAGTCATCACCACTCTAGAGGAGTCTTTAATTATGCAATTAAATTTAAGCGGACAACACGTCGACATCACTGACAGCCTGCGTGATCATGTCAATAAAAAATTCGAGAAACTGACTCGTCATTTCGATAACATGACCAATGTTCACGTCATTCTTTCTGTGGAAAAACAGCGCCAGAAAGCGGAAGCGACTGTCCATGTCAGCGGCGCAGATTTGTTCGCCTCCGATGAAAACGAAAACATGTACAGCGCCATTGAAAACCTGGTCGCCAAGCTGGATCGTCAAATCATCAAGCATAAAGACAAAATCACTGATCACCATCAGGCGGTCGGTGCCGATATGAAGCACAGAAGCAATTAACGCTATTTACAGGACTTTCTATGCTCATTGCCGCCTTATTGGTTAACGCCGACAGCATCAGTTACCGCGATCCGGCCTCCAGCAAGAAAAAAGTGCTGGAGAACCTGAGTCAGAAACTGGCTGCCAATACCACCGCGACAACGGCAGAGAAAATCTTCCAGGTCTTACTCGAGCGTGAACGGCTCGGCAGTACCGGACTGGGCAAGGGCGTGGCGATTCCCCACGCCCGGGTGCCCGGTCTGACACACACCATCGCTGCCATGCTGACCCTGGAAAACCCGGTCGCTTTTGAATCTACCGACAATCAGCCCATCGATATTGCTTTTGGTCTGCTGGTGCCGGAAGAAGATACCGACCACCATCTGCAACACCTTTCGCGCCTGGTCGCCCTGTTCCGCGACCCGGAAATCTGCGACAAAATCCGCCATGCCGACAGTGCCGAAGACATCTTCGAACTGCTGCTCTCGATTGATGATGACTGAGTTATGATTCCTCACCCAGAAACACAGTCCTGCCATGGTGTCATGGTCTGCATTCACGGTCAGGGTGTGCTGATTACTGGCGATGCCGGGATTGGCAAAAGCAGCCTGGCGCTGGAACTCATTGCTGAAGGGCACCAGCTGGTGGCGGATGATGTCATTGAAGTCAGCAGCAGTGACAACCAGCTCTATGGCCACTGCCCGAATATGCTCAAAGGTCTGCTAAACAGCCGTGAACTTGGCACCATTGATGTTGAAAAGCTGTTTGGCGTCAGTGCTACGGTAGAATCAGCGCCGCTGCAGTATATCGTCGAACTCAATGAGACCCCGCTGCCCAGCAAGTTGGAAGGTCAGCAACAAACAACCTCGCTGATGCATCAGTCCCTCCCCAGCATCAGATTGAATCCGCACTCCGCAGCCAGCGTCGCGTCGCGCCTGCTGACCTGGCTCAAGATGCAGCATCAGGCCGATGCCAATCAGGAACTCCGTCGCCGTCAGGCTGCACAAATGCAAACATGATCCCCGCTCATGGATGGGCTGAGTATAGCGACTCTGCAGGCCCTCAGTATTTGCCTGAACAGAGGATATCCATTACATTCAAAGCCGTCATAAGGCTGTTGCTGTGCCCTGTCAGGCAGCAGCCGAATTTTTAGAGAGATGAGATGACCGTAGGCATTTTACTCGTATCACACAACAACATCGGCACCGAGTTAATTAACACGGCGCGCCAGATGCTGTCCTGTTGCCCCCTGCCCACCAAGGTGCTGTCGATTGAGTCCAGAGATCAGCCCGAAGCCATACGCTTGGAACTGGATGAAGATCTGAAAGGGCTGGATCAGGGGCACGGCATTCTGATTCTCACTGATATGTTCGGTTCGACACCCAGTAATATCGCCTGTGCGGTTTCTGATCGCCATGATATTCGTGTGGTGTCCGGGCTTAATCTGCCCATGCTGATACGGGTGTTGAATTACCCGGCCTTAAGCCTGGATGAATTGGAAGTAAAAGCACTGAGTGGCGGCCAGGAAGGTGTGGTCCGCTGTCATCACTCGGGATACTCAAGTAAATGATGGAACAGACATACACAATAATAAATAAACTCGGTTTGCACGCCCGTGCCGCGGCCAAATTCGTCACCACCGCCTCGGCCTACCAGGCCGATATCACCGTATCCCGTGATGGCCGCAGTGTGAATGGTAAAAGCATTATGGGAGTCATGATGCTGGCCGCCGCTAAAGGCACGGAAATCCATGTGCATGCAGTCGGTGACGATGCTGAAGCCGCTTTGAATGCGATCGGCTCACTGATCAATGATTATTTTGGAGAAGGTGAATGACACTTGAGCTGCAGGGTATCGGCGTCTCACGTGGCGTTGCGATGGGCCGCGCCCATATTCTTTTTCACAACCAGCCCGATGTTCGTGAATACCTGATTCCGGCATTTGCCATCGAGCAGGAAGTCGATCGTTTTCTGGATGCTATCGAACAGGCTAAACAGCAGCTCAAATCGATCCGTAATCATATTCCGGCCAATGCTCCGGCCGACGTCACCTCGTTTATCGACACCCACTTATTGATGCTGGGAGATTCCTCGCTGAACAAAGTGCCGGTAGACATGATTCGCCAGCGCCGCTGTAATGCCGAGTGGGCCCTGCAACTGCAGCGGGATGCGCTGATCAATGTCTTTAACGAGATGGATGATCCTTATCTGCGTACCCGTCGTGACGATGTCGATCATGTGGTCAATCGTATTCATCGCATTCTGACCGATCAGGAAGTCGCTGATCATGAAATCCCCGATGGTCGGCTCAAGGGCCACATCATCATCGCCGAGGACTTAACCCCGGCCGATACCGTTTTGATGCAGCATCAGGGTATTGTCGCTTTTGTTACGGAACACGGTGGTGCCACTTCACATACCACGATTCTGGCCCGCAGCCTGGGTATTCCGGCGATTGTCGGTGTCGAGTCAGTACGGCGTTATGTGCAGGATAATGAACCCCTTATTGTCGACGGCGAAACCGGGATTATGCTGCTGGGGGCCGATGAAACCACCCAGGAAGAATACGAACGCCGACTGGTCGCTTTCCGTGAGCATATCTCCTCACTGAGCCGCTATAAATCACAGCCCACCAAAACCCGAGACGGCAAATCCATCACCCTGCTGGCGAATGCCGAGTTGCCGGAAGATATCACCACGATTAGTGCTGCAGGTGCCCAGGGTATTGGTCTGTACCGGACCGAATTTCTGTATATGAACCGACTGGCGCCGCCGGAAGAGGAAGAACAGCTTGCTGCTTACCGCGATGTGGTTGAAGGCATGAACGGGCAGCCGGTGACTATCAGGACTTTTGACCTGGGCGCAGATAAAACCGTCGATGGCGGCCGCCACCTCAACCAGACTGTGGTCACCAACCCGGCGCTGGGCCTGCGTGCCATCCGCTTGTGTCTAAGTCAGCCCACTATGTTCCGTACCCAATTACGGGCCATACTGCGCGCCTCGGCCTACGGCAAGATCAAAGTCATGTTCCCGATGATTTCGACCATGCACGAACTGCTACAGGCACGGCATATTCTGGAACAGTGCAAACATGAACTCGACATGGAGCATATCGAGTACGACCATCACATCAAGATTGGTGCGATGATCGAAATTCCGGCCAGCGCCGTCTGTGCCGAAATGTTCGCGCGCCATGTCGACTTTCTGTCGATCGGTACCAATGACCTGATTCAGTACACGCTGGCGATTGACCGTATCGATGATCACGTCAACTACCTCTACGACCCGCTGCATCCTGCCGTACTGCGTTTGGTTCACATGACGCTGCGTGCCGGCAAGAAACACAATGTCGAGGTGTCGATGTGTGGTGAGATGGCCGGTGATCCGCGTTATACCCGTCTGCTGCTGGCGATGGGTCTGGAGAGCTTCAGTATGCACCCCAATGCCCTGCTGGAAGTCAAACAGGTGATTAACGAAACCGACCTCAGCCAGTTGCCGACCAACACGCTGGAAATCATGAATGCGACTGACCCGCTGGAAGTCGATATGCTGCTGGAACAAATCAACGGCCCCGACCACTGATAACAGTCTTCGGGGCCGACTGTCACTGACCGGCTAAAGCCGGTTTCACCCGCTTTCCCTAGCCACTGAATCGGTGACCGGCGCTATTCAGCCGCCGGCAAGCAGGCTAAAATAGCGGCCGTAGCACGGATCCGAATCACCGCCGCCGTTGAGACCTGGATATGTCAGAGCTGGACCATCATCACACCCTGAATCAAAGCATCGATACCCTAGCCGACGCCCTGCAAAGCGGGCGCTTCGTACGTATGCGGCGATTACTGGCCAGTCTGCACCCGGCGGAAACGGCTCATCTGCTGGAATCCCTGCCACCCAACGAACGTAAAATCTGCTGGCCGCTGATTAACCCCGATCTGCGCGGGGATGTACTGTCCTACATGGGTGAGGAAGTCCGTACCGATCTGATGACGGAAATGGACACCGCCGACCTCATCAACGCCACCGAAGACCTCGACACGGATGACGTGGCCGATATTCTGCAGGATCTGCCGGATCACATCGTGCACGAAGTACTGCGGGCGATGGATATCCAGCACCGCCGTCGGGTTGAAGCCGTGCTCGGCTATGAAGAGGACACCGCCGGTGGTCTGATGAACACCGACGTCATCACCGTGCGTACCGATATCACGCTGGAAGTGGTATTGCGTTACCTGCGCATGCTGGGTGAACTGCCGGAAAACACGGACAGCTTGTACGTCGTCGATCACAATGATCATTATCTCGGCACCCTCCGCCTGTCGCAGGTGGTTAGCCGTAGCCGTTCGCTACTGGTGAGCGAAGTGATGTCGCACCAGGTGGATCCGATACCGGCCAATATGTCGGACCGTGATGTGGCGCGCCGCTTTGAAAAACACGATTTGATTTCGGCGCCGGTGGTCGACAAGGATCATCATCTGCTGGGTCGTATCACCATCGATGACGTGGTCGATGTTATCCGGGATGATGCTGAGCATTCTTTGTTGAGCATGGCCGGTCTGGGCGAAGATGAAGATACGTTCGCGCCGGTGAAACGCAGTGTGCATCGCCGTTCGGTCTGGCTCGGCGTCAACCTGCTGACCGCGTTTCTCGCTGCCTGGGTGATTGGCTTATTTGATACCACTATCGAGAAACAGGTTGCGCTGGCCATCCTGATGCCCATCGTCGCCAGCATGGGCGGCATTGCCGGCAGCCAGACACTGACTCTGGTGATCCGCTCGATGGCACTGGGGCAACTCAATGAAAAAAACCAGCGCTGGCTGCTGCGCAAGGAAATGCTGGTCGGCGCCGTCAATGGCCTGATCTGGGCAGTCACTATCGCGATTGTGACCGTGATCTGGTTTAATAACGTCTCGCTCGGGGTGCTGATAGGCACCGCCATTATTATCAACCTGATAGCTGCTGCTTTGGCCGGCGTCACCATTCCGCTGGGCCTCAAAAAGCTGGGTATCGACCCGGCGCTGTCAGGGAGTGTGCTGCTGACCACAGTGACCGACGTGGTCGGTTTTATGGCCTTTTTAGGCTTTGCCACACTGTTTATTGTCTAGATTCGGAACTGCTATGTCTGGTAACACCTTTGGAAAACTGTTCACTGTCACCACTTTCGGTGAAAGCCACGGGCCGGCAATCGGTTGTATCGTCGACGGCTGCCCGCCGGGACTGGAGCTGAGCGAAGCCGATCTGCAAAACGATCTGGACCGTCGCAAGCCGGGTAAGACCCGTTTTGTCACCCAGCGTAAGGAAGCAGACGAGGTCAAAATTCTATCCGGGGTTTTCGAAGGCAAAACCACCGGCACGCCGATTGGCATGTTGATCGAAAACGTCGATCAGCGCTCCAAGGATTACGGCAACATCATGAATCAGTTCCGCCCGGCCCATGCGGACTACACCTACCACCAGAAATACGGGGTTCGCGACTACCGTGGCGGTGGCCGCTCTTCTGCCCGTGAAACGGCTATGCGTGTGGCTGCCGGTGGTATTGCCAAAAAGTACCTGCGCGAACGTTATGGCATAGAAATTCAGGGTTATCTGGCCCAGCTGGGGCCGGTCAAAATTGAAAAAATCGACTGGGGCCACATCGACAATAGCGCCTTCTTCTGCCCGGATCCGGATAAGGAACAGGCTCTGGAAGACTATATGAAGTCCCTCAAAGGCGACTCGATTGGTGCCCGCATCAATGTGGTTGCCCGCCATGTGCCGCCGGGTCTGGGCGAGCCGATTTTCGATCGGATTGATGCCGATATCGCTCATGCGATGATGAGTATCAATGCGGTTCAAGGGGCTGAAATCGGTGCCGGCTTTGACGCCGTGACCCAGAAAGGCAGCGAGCACCGTGATGAAATCACCCCGGAAGGTTTTCTGTCGAATAATGCCGGCGGTACACTGGGTGGCATCACCAGTGGTCAGGATATTCTGGTGTCTATGGCTCTTAAAGCCACATCCAGCCTCAGCATTCCGGGTCGCAGTATCGACAAGGCAGGTAATCCGATTGAGGTGGTGACCAAAGGCCGTCATGACCCTTGTGTCGGTATCCGCGCAACCCCCATTGCCGAAGCCATGCTGGCGCTGGTATTGATGGATCATGTTTTGCGTCATCGCGCTCAGAACATGGATGTAACGACGGATACGCCCATCATCCCGGCTCAAAAACCCTAAGTGCCTTTATCCCAAGTTCCATACTGGCGCCTGTCGGGATTCTATTTCTTTTATTTTGCCTGCCTCGGCGTTTTGGTTCCGTACTGGAGCCTCTATCTGCAATGGGAAGGCTTTTCTGCCAGCCAGATTGGTGAACTGACTGCGATTTTGCTGGCATCACGGATCGTCGCGCCCAATGTCTGGGGCTGGATAGCCGATCACAAGGGCCACCGCATGCGTATTGTGCGGTCGGCCAGTTTTGCCGCCACTCTGGTCTTTGCCGGCATTTTTATCGACCAGTCCTATCTCTGGGTAGCCGGCACCCTGCTGCTGTTCAGCTTTTTCTGGAACGCCTCACTGCCTCAGTTTGAGGTGACCACGCTGCAGCATCTGGGAGAACACAGCCACCACTACAGCAAAGTGCGGGTGTGGGGTTCGGTCGGATTTATCGTCATTGTGATGAGCCTCGGCTGGCTGCTGGAAATCTTTGATCCGAGCATTGTGCCGATTGCACTGCTGTTGAGCACGGCCGGGATCTGGCTGGTCAGCTTGAGCGTACCGGAGTCTGCTTCCAGACATATGAGCCTGGAGCATGTCTCGCTGGGCCAACTGCTAAAAAGACCAGCGGTGATTGCCTTTCTGGCAATGTGTTTTCTGGCACAGGCCAGCCATGGTCCCTACTACACGTTCTATACCATTTATCTGGAGCAATACGGCTATGGCCGCGGCCTCAT
>JABURN010000046.1 GCA_014762585.1 Methylophaga sp. | reverse complement strand
TTACCACAACGGGAAACACCGGCCAGAATGACATCCGCCTCTTTATATTGATCCGGGCGAACACCATCATCATGCATCAGCGAGAAATCAATCGCATCAAGCCTGCGCTGGTAGGTCGTATCGCTCAGTTTGATTCTCGAGACCCCAGCTTTTTGCGAGGATTCTACACCAAAATAACCCTCAAGGGAGCCTATAAAGCTGTGAAAAAGGCTGATCACGCAGGCATCAGCACTCTCGATGATGTACTGCTGCTGATCCTGAACCAGGGTGCTGAAAACCACCGGCTTTAATTCTGCTTCTTTACTGGCCTCATTGATTTGATCGCGCGCGATTTCAGCCTTTTCAACCGTATCGACGAAAGCCAGCGTGATGGTTTCGAATTCCAAATCCGGAAACTGCGCCAGTAGGCATTTTCCGTAGGATTCAGCGGTGAGTCCCGTCCTGTCAGAGACGAAAAAAACTTTCCGACCGTGCTCAGATTGATGCTTTTCGTTGTCTTTCATGCGCTAATCATGTGCTGAAAAGCATCGATTGATCAACAAAAATTTAACTCTGAGACTGTTCCACCGCTATCTGCGGACTCACCTCACGACGCAGAATCTTACCGTTTTTTGTACGGGGAAAATCCCGGGCGATATAGAGCTTTTTAGGCGCCTTGTAGGCAGCCAGATGTTGTTGACCAAAGGCATGCAGTTCATCGGCAGTGACTGACTCGCCGTCATGCAAAATGACATAAGCCACCACCAGCACTTTATCCTTAGCGATTTCCTCGCCCACTGCTGCACAATCACTGACTGCCGGATGCGATTTATAGACCCGCTCTATTTCATAAGGCGACACGCGGTAGCCAAAGCTCTTAATAATGTCGTCTTTGCGTCCGAGGAACCAGACATAACCGTCTTTATCCAGGCGGGCGTAATCGCCGGTAAAGAACCAGCCATCATGTCGCAGCTTGGCGGTCTCTTCCGGCAGATTCCAGTACTCCAGAAACAGACCCGGGTCCGTGTCCGGCACACAGATCATGCCTTCTTCACCCACTTTTACCGGTTTAAGCGTGTCCGGATCGAGTAGACGGATATCATGCCCGGGCTGGGGAAAGCCGGCTGATCCTGGTCGAATCGGCCTTGATTTGGTCTCGCACAGATAATAGGAAAACTCCGACATGCCTACCGCTTCATAGATGTCGATGCCGAAACGCTGCTTCCACTGGGTTAAAACTTCATCGGACAAATGCTCGCCGGCGCTCATGCAGTGTCTGAGGCTGGGGACATCGTCCCTGCTGAATTCCGTTTTCTGCAGGACCTGGCGATAAATCGTGGGCACACCGATAAAAATCGTCGCTTCGTGCTTGGCAATCAGTCTTGGCCACAGGGTCGGATCATTCTTGCCTTCATGCACAATCACTGTTTTGCCCAGATAAAGCGGGTCCATCAGACCGGAGCCTAATACATAAGTCCAGTTAAACTTGCCCGAATGCAGAATTCTGTCCTGCTGATTATCGGCAAAATCAAACCAGTAACTCGACGCCGGTGTACGGCCAATCATCGCCCGGTGAGCATGCAAAACACCCTTGGGATAACCGGTTGTACCGGAGGTGTAAACAAGATAAGCCGGATCTTCGGCCAGCGTCTCTTTGGGTGGTAACCATTTATCAATGGCCGCAACCGACTCATCCAGATCCAGCACTTTGAGGCCTTGTACCTGCTCACAGTCGCCGCGGCCGGATAACAGCACCAGTTCAATCTGTGGGCACTGAGCAATTTCTTTTTTCAATTCTCCCCAGAATGCTTTATCGGTCACAAGCACCCTGGCACCGGAGTCCTTGGCAAGATAAATCACTTCTTCCACTGTCAGCAGCGTTGAAGTCGGAACCGACACCGCGCCGAGTTTCATCGAACCCAGAAACGCGGTGGGATAATTCAGACAATTCGGCAAGCGGATCAGCACTCTCTCACCGGCCTCAATCTCTTCGTGCCGCAATAACTGGGCGAATTGATTAGTTCGGCGTGATAGCTGGGCATAGCTGATTTGATCGGTGCCGAGTTCATCATCCTCGACAATCATCGCGGTGGTTCTGCCCAGTGTGCTGGCAAGATGCTTATCGGTACAGGCCACACCAATATTGAAATGGGTCGGCACTTGCCAGTGCCAGTGTGGGAAAGCAGGCAGATTTCTCATAATATCGCTCCGTATGGCCAGTTCTCACGAATCACCTGAGCCGGCATCAGTTGCAATACCTCGATGGCAAACTGGCGATCTTCCGGTTTCAGGGCTTTTAGGGCATTGGCCCGTAACAGGGTTTGCAGGGCTTTACCGAACATCGGCGGGTCCAGCATCTCCCCCTCAAACTTGATAGCACCACCCAACAGGGCATCGGCTTCAATAGCCGCCTTGAGAATGGCGATTTTCTGATTGATATCCGTTGGTGACGGGGTATAAGCGACTTTGCACAGGTGAATATGACCGGGGTGAATAACCTGTTTGCCGGTCAGGCCCATCGCGGTCTCCTCACAGGCATGCTTATAGACGATGCGGGATTCTTCTTCGCCATGTAAATCCAGCCAGCGCCGGACATCATGTGGCTCGACAAATTTTTCCGGCATGCTGGATGAGCCAATCAGGGTTTCCACCCCACCGATTACGCCTTTACCGGCGATCCGTGCTTCAAACATGATTTGATACAGAAAATGCTTGAGTTCTTCAGTCCATTTTTCCGGCGTGATATGGATACCCATCGCCTTGGAAAAGTCATGAATACCGAACACCACATGCTTAACCGTGCTGTACTGCATTAAATCCGGCGCGATTTTGAGCGATTTGGGATGTTCGATAATCGGCTGTATGGTGATCTTGTTATTGATACTGACCAGCAGATTGGACAAGTCCCGTACTTCCGGCGCGCCATAGGCTTCACCCGCCTTGGCCAGCATCACCACGTCAATGCAGTCGCCCATATCACGGACCAGATCCATGTCCTGCTCATATTCATAGGTACGGAAAGGATTCACCCGCACAGCAATGGTCACGTCTTTGTTATATTGGCGAAGCCCCGGCAATTCCTGACGCAATAAAGTCCGGCTCATCTCTTTCTGTCTGCAGCCGTCTTCCAGATCGAAAATCAGGGTGTGGGCCCGGGTTTCATAGGCGTGTTTTTTGATTCGCTGCGACGCCTGCTCCAGATCCTCATAGATACCCAGTGACGGGGCATACTTCACCGGTGGGTAATAAAGCTGAATACCGGGCCAGTAATCGCCGAGTACCGTGTTGTTGAAAACCCGGCAGAAATCAACATCTGCAAACGGTTCGGCATATTGTTTATTGGGATATTCCATCAGCTTCCCCCTGTTATCAGTACAGGCTATGAGCCTGTTTTTTGTGCCAGCATCGCCTGTTCCTGCAGGCTGGCATCACACACCGCTTCTGACACGCGCTTTAACAGCCGCGGATCAAACGGTTTGGGAATAATGTAATCAGGACCGAATGTCAGCGTGTCCAGATCGTAGGCTTCCAGTACCGAATCCGGCACCGGCTCTCTGGCTAGTTCCGCCAGTGCATGCGCGGCGGCAATTTGCATCGCCTCACTTACCTGAGGCGCCTTGGCATCAAGCGCACCGCGAAACAGATAGGGAAAGCACAGCGCGTTATTCACCTGATTTGGAAAATCGGAACGTCCTGTCGCCATCACCAGGTCATCTCTGGCCGCTTTAGCCAGGTCCGGCAGGATTTCAGGATCGGGATTGGCCAGGGCGAATACCACCGGTTTTGCAGCCATGGTTTTGAGTAGTTCAGGTGGTAAGGCATTGGCTGCCGAGACGCCGATAAAGACATCAGCGCCTATCATCGCATCGGCCAGCGTTCTGTCTGTTGTATTTCTGAGTAAGTCACTGACTTCCTCACTGACGCCGCTTATGCCTTTGAATAAAACACCGGATTTATTGACCAGCGTGATATCGCTGGCCCCCATGGCTTTGAGCAATCTGGCGGTCGCCATACCGGCCGCGCCGGCACCGAGGAAAACGATTTTGGCTTTGGCCAGCGTTTTTTCCTGTAAAGCCAGCGCATTAATCAGCGCGGCACAGATAACAACCGCGGTGCCATGTTGGTCGTCATGAAATACGGGAATGTTGAGCCGCTGCCGTAATTCCCGTTCAATGCGGAAACAGTGCGGTGCCGCGATATCTTCAAGATTGATCCCGCCGAAAGTCGGCGCGATATTGACCACTGTCTCAATAAAACTCTCAACCGAAGGCGCATCGACTTCAATATCAAACACATCAATATCGGCAAAGCGTTTAAATAAAACCGCTTTACCTTCCATCACCGGTTTGCTGGCCAGCGGTCCGACATTGCCCAGGCCCAGCACCGCAGTGCCATCGGTGATGACGGCAACGAGGTTACCTTTGTTGGTATAACGATAGGCGGTTTCCGGATCACGATGAATTTCACGCACTGGTTCCGCCACGCCCGGCGTATATGCCAGAGACAACTCGGCCCCGGTGGCGCAGGCTTTGCTGGATTCCACGCTGAGTTTACCGGGCCGTGGAAACTCATGATAATCAAGCGCGCGCTGTTTGTAGCTAGGCTGGTTGTCTGTCATCGGGTTTACTCCAGTTCGTTCATATAATGATGTTCATCGGTGACGCAGAGACCGACACGCCACTCCATCGGTTTGTCGCCGTAGGTGTAGGCCACCCGCTCCACTTTGAGCAGTGGAAAGCCGGGTTCTACCTTGAGTAATTTGCAGTCTTCGGGGCTGGCAGCGACCGCAGTCAGTTTTTCTTCTGCACGCACCATCGGAATGCCGTAAACCGTTTCGTACATGCTGTACAAAGAACCGTTATGGTCGTTAATACGTGCACTGTTAAGGCCACGGAAAAACTTGGCCTGAACGATGATGTAATCCAGGATTTTAGGTTCACCGGAAAAGGTCAGCAGGCGCTGAATTTCAATCACTGCAGTCCCTTTTTTAAGACCGGTCAGTTGTGAAATCTCAGCCGAGGCCTTGAGGCGTTTGCATGAGAGCAGTTCGTTATTCAGCGGCTGCTTGTGACCATCGGCCGCGGTCAGACGCAGAAAACGCAGTTTGCTCTGCTCTTCTTTATGGGTGGCGACAAAGGTGCCTTTGCCCTGACGGCGGATCAGAATATTTTCCATTGCCAGCGCATCAATCGCTTTCCGCACTGTGCCCTGGCTGACATTGAAACGCGCCGCCAACTCAATTTCACTGGGGATGCTCTCGCCGGGCTTCCACTCCCCTGCAATCAGGCTCTGAGTCAGAAATACCTTGATCTGCTCATAGAGTGGTTTGAAAACCGGCGCACTCGCTGATTTGCTCATTATCATTCCTGTTTGGTTATCGAACATATCTCATAGCCTACCAAACCACTCTTATATAAGACACAAGTAATTCGTGTCGCCTTCACAGTCATATTCTGACTTTTCTGCTGAAACTAATAACTATCAGCCCCTGATCAATGATTTCTTTAATCAGGCGTCATCACTGTGATTGTCAATCTATAACAGTTATTTCAACTTGTCTAGTGTTTTATATCTTATATAAGACATAAGATAAATATTGACACTCTTAAAATAACGGGGATAGAATCATTTCACGCATCAGCAGATGCTGATATCAAGGTGAGATTGTTATGACTGACTATTACCGGCCAAGACGTTCCATGCTGTATGTGCCGGGTTGCAACCCGCACTATCTGGAGAAAGCCCGCAGCCTGCAGGTGGATTCCATTATTCTGGATCTGGGCGCCCCTATTCTGCTCTCTGCCAAAGAAGAGTCCCGCGCCAATGTGGTGAAGGAACTGAAAAAAGGCGGCTACGGCAATCGCGAGGTCGTAGTGCGGGTCAATGATCTCGACTCTGAGTGGGGTTATGACGACGTCAATGCCGTCGCCAACCTGGGCGCAGATGCCATCCTGTTTTCCAGTATAGAAAGCCAGGATGATGTCATGGCCGCCATCAATGCCATGGAGGAAGCTGGTAATACCGAAACCCCAATTATGGTCATGATCGAGAGCCCACTGGCCGTTTTGCATGCCGAAGAAATAGCCCGGGCTTCAGATCGTATTGCTTGTATGGTGCTGGCCACGTCGGATCTGATTTCCGACCTGCATGCCAGACCCACGCTGGAACGCACCGCCATTCGCACCAGTCTGTCATGGGTTGTCCTGGCAGCACGTGCGTATGGCCGTGCAGTTATTGATGGTATTCACAGTGATCTGAAAGATATGCAGGCCTTTGAATATGCCTGTCGTATCGGGAGAGATATGGGCTTTGACGGCAAGTCACTGGTTCACCCCTTCCAGTTGCCCTATGCCAACGATGCTTATACCCCCAAACCCGCCGAAGTAGAAATGGCGAAGGAAATTATTGAAGCCCTGAGTGAGGCGAATAAGGCAGGTCGAGGCACTGTGCTGGTTAATGGCAAGCTGGTTGAACATCATCATGTGACCGCGGCCAAGCGCTTCCTGCTGCTCAGTGACATGATCAAAGAGCTGGAGTTGGATAATGACTAAGCCGCAATTCAATCAGGGCCGTTTTTTCGAAGATTTCAGCTTGGGAGAAACGATTGTGCATGCTACGCCCCGTACCATTACCGAGGGCGATGCGGCATTTTATATCGCTTTGACCGGGTCCCGCCATATCGCCCACTGTGCGCAACCGGTCGCCCATTCACTGGGCTTTGCTGATAAAACCATCGATGATCTGCTGACTTTCCACATCGCCTTTGGCAAAAGCGTGCCGGATATCTCGGTCAATGCCGTTGCCAATCTTGGCTATGCCGAAGTCCAGTTTCAGCATCCCGTCTATGCCGGTGACACGCTGACGACTGAAACCGAAGTTATCGGTCTCAAGCAGAACTCGAGTGGCAAGAACGGTATCGTCTTTGTTCGTTCCACCAGCTTTAATCAGAATCACAAAGCTGTGCTGTCCTGGGTCCGCTGGGTGATGGTGCATAAAAAGGATGTCAATGCCCCGGCACCGGAGACCGTGGTGCCCGAACTGGCTCAGGTCGTCGCAGCAGAGAACTTATTCATTCCAGCTGAGCTTGATGCCAAAGACTTTGAAGCCACTGTCACCGGTTCGAGCCGTTTCTGGGAAGACTTTGAAGCCGGCGAAAGACTCAACCACCCGGCCGGAATGACCGTTGATGACAGCGATCATACCCTCGCTACCAAGCTGTATCAGAACAACGCCCGGCTGCACTTTGATGATTTGATGATGCAGCAAAGTGCTTTCGGCAAACGGCTGATGTATGGCGGCCATGTCATATCGGTCTGCCGGGCGCTCAGCTATGACGGCCTGGAGAATGCCCTGTTTATCGCCGCAATTAATGCTGGGACCCATGCCAACCCCAGTTTCGGCGGCGATACTTTTTATACCTGGACCGAAGTGCTGGAAAAATGGTCCCTGCCCGGTCGCTCAGATCTGGGCGCACTTCGGCTGAGAATGGTCGGCCTGAAGAACCAGACGGCTGACAGTCTCGACTCCACCCACATCGATATTGATGGTAAACGTCAATATCACCCTAATGTCGTGCTTGATCTCGACTACACCGTGTTAATGCCGCGTAAGGCATAAGGAAGAAGCAGGCTATGAATATGACTAAACTGACTCATCCCAGCGAAGCGCTGTTTGAAGGCGAACGCGCGTTCCCGATTATTCCCAGTTGTGAGCATTTTGCCGGCAGTGAAAAGCTGATCACCAAGGCTTTAGGCCTGCAGGACAGTATCGGCCCGGTATTTGATATCACTTGTGACTGTGAAGATGGCGCCGCCGCGGGTACTGAAAAAGCGCATGCCGAGATGATCGTGCGCGTGCTTAACTCGGACCTCAATAAACATAAAATGGCCGGTGCCCGCATCCACGACTATACCCACCCCTGCTGGCAGCAGGATATCGAGATTCTGGTGCCGGGTGCCGGAAATGTCCTCAGCTATATCACGATTCCTAAAGCAACCTCGGTCAACCAGGTTGCAGAGATGATTGGCTTCATCCAGAAAGTTGCCCGTCAGCACGGTATCGAACGCGAAATTCCGGTTCATGTGTTGATCGAAACCCACGGCGCTTTGAGAGATGTGCATCAGATCGCCGCCCTGGACTGGATTCAGGTACTGGATTTCGGTCTGATGGATTTTGTCAGCGCTCACCACGGCGCTATTTCTGCTACCGCTATGCGCAGCCCCGGCCAGTTTGATCACCGTCTGCTTGCCAGAGCCAAGGCGGAAGTGGTTGCCGCTGCCCTCGCTAATGGGGTCGTGCCCGCCCATAACGTGACACTGGACCTGAAAAACGAAGAGGTGACTCGCTCAGATGCCTCCCGTGCCCGTCATGAATTCGGCTTTCTACGGATGTGGAGTATTTACCCGACACAGATTAAAGCGATAGTGGATGCGATGAAACCGGATTACAGCGAAGTGCTTGCCGCCGCCTATATCCTGCTCAGCGCACAACAGGCTGACTGGGGACCGATTCAGTATGAAGGCGAGTTGCACGACCGTGCGACCTACCGCTATTTCTGGGAATTACTGCAGCGAGCCAAACAAACCGGTGTTGACCTGCCTGCTGAGGCGGATAAGGCCTTTTTCGGATAAGGACGGATTATGACAAACATTTCAGCTGGTGCCCGTTTCAGACAGGCGGTCGCCGAAGAACATCCCTTACAGGTCATCGGTGCGATTAATGCCTACCACGCCCGTATGGCTGACAAAGTCGGTTACCGCGCGCTTTATGTTTCAGGCGGTGGTGTCGCGGCCGGATCGCTGGGCCTGCCGGATCTGGGCATCTCCACGATGGATGATGTGGCCACAGACGTCGAGCGCATCACCAATGTCACCGACAAACCGGTACTGGTTGATATTGATACCGGCTTTGGCGGCGCTTTTAATATCGCCCGTACGGTGAAAACCATGATTCGTGCCGGCGCAGGCGCTGTGCATATTGAAGATCAGGTACAGAATAAACGCTGTGGTCATCGGCCTAACAAGGCGATTGTCAGCCAGCAGGAGATGGTCGACCGCATCAAGGCCGCAGTGGATGCCAAAACCGATGATGATTTCGTGATTATGGCCCGCACCGATGCTCTGGCCGTGGAAGGACTCCAGTCAGCTATCGATCGTGCCTGCGCCTGTGTTGAGGCTGGTGCGGATATGATTTTTCCTGAAGCCATGACTGAACTGGGCATGTATCAACAGTTCGCCCGGGCAGTGAAGGTACCGGTACTTGCCAATATCACGGAATTCGGCAGTACACCTTTATTCACAGTCGATGAACTGGCCGCCCATGACGTCAGTATTGTGCTTTATCCCCTTTCCGCTTTCCGGGCGATGAATGCCGCCGCGCTCAAGGTCTATCAATCCGTTCGTGAGCACGGTACGCAGCAACACGTCGTCGATTTGATGCAAACCCGCAGTGAACTTTACGACTACCTCGATTACCACGCTTTCGAACAGAAGCTGGATGAACTTTTTAACAACGATAAATAAATGCAAGCAATGATTTAACAGGCAGCTCGGCTGCCGGGAGAAGACCATGACTCAAGTTCAGAAAAAGAAAAAAGGCGTTGCCCTGGCGGGCGTATCAGCCGGTACGACGGCAGTCTGTACCGTCGGCCACAGCGGCAATGATCTCCATTACCGTGGTTATGACATTCTGGATTTGGCGGCCAAGGCCAGCTTTGAAGAAGTCGCCTTTCTGCTGATTCATGGACAGTTACCCAGTCAGGCTGAGCTTGATGCCTATCACGCTAAACTGAAAAAACTCAGAAATATCCCTGATGCACTGAAAGTCGTGCTGGAACAATTGCCTCCGACCGCCCACCCGATGGATGTGATGCGCACAGCCACCTCCATGCTGGGTACGCTGGAACCGGAACAGGCCGATCACAGTGCCGAAGGCGCACGCAATATTGCAGACCGTCTGATTGCCTGTCTCGGCTCGGCCCTGCTTTACTGGCATCATTTCAGTTTGCATGGCAAGCGAATTGAACTCGATACCGATGATGATTCGATTGCCGCGCACTTCCTGCACTTATTGCATGGCCAGTCACCGTCTGATTTGCATATTGCCGCCATGAATGAATCACTGGTGCTTTATGCGGAACATGAATTCAATGCATCGACCTTCACCGCCAGGGTGATTGCCGGCACGCTGGCGGATTTTTACTCCTCTATCACCGGGGCTATCGGTGCCCTGAGCGGGCCAAAGCATGGCGGTGCCAATGAGGCCGCGATGGAAATCATTCAACGATATGCCAGCCCGGATGAGGCAGAAACCGACATCATGCGACGCATGGCCAATAAGGAAATCATTATTGGCTTTGGCCACCCGGTTTATACCATTTCCGATCCGCGCAATGTCGCCATCAAAGAAGTTTCCAGAAGGCTCTGTGAGGACGGGGACAATATGAATCTGTTCAATATCTCCGAACGGATCGAACAGGTTATGTGGCGGGAGAAAAACATGTTCCCTAATCTGGACTGGTACAGTGCCTCCAGCTACCACATGATGGGCATTCCCACCGCCTTTTTCACGCCGATCTTCGTGATTTCTCGGGTCACAGGATGGGCCGCTCATATTATCGAACAGCGGATTGATAACAAGATCATCCGTCCAAACGCCGAGTATACCGGCCCGGCCGACCGGCCGTTTACCCCTATTAGCGAACGCGGCTGAGCCCGTTTTAGACTGAGGAAATTTTTATGACCGCTGCTTTTTCCAATGTTCGCCCGGCACCTGACAAGGTCCTGGTCGACATCGCCGACTACGTCAGTGACTATCTGGTCACCAGTAAGGAAGCCCTGGATACCGCCCGTTATTGCCTGATGGATACTTTGGGCTGTGGCTTTGAAGCCCTTTCCTACCCTGCCTGTACCAAATTACTGGGTCCGATCGTGCCGGGCACGATTGTCCCTAACGGCAGTAAAGTGCCTGGCACCCAGTTTCAACTGGATCCGGTTCAGGCTGCCTTCAATATCGGTGCCATGGTGCGCTGGCTGGATTTTAACGACACCTGGCTGGCGGCCGAGTGGGGTCACCCGTCTGACAATCTGGGCGGCATTCTGGCTATCGCTGACTTTCTGTCACGTAATCGCAGCGATGAGGAGCCCCAAATCACCATGCGTGATGTGTTGATTGCGATGATTAAGGCCCATGAAATTCAGGGTGTGCTGGCGCTGGAAAACAGCTTTAACCGGGTTGGCCTTGATCATGTGGTGCTGGTGAAAATCGCCTCCACCGCCGTCGTCACCGGTCTGTTGGGTGGCAGCAAGGACGATATTATCAATGCCGTTTCCAATGCCTGGGTCGATGGTCAGAGTCTGCGTACCTATCGTCATAGCCCCAATACCGGCTCGCGTAAATCCTGGGCGGCGGGTGATGCAACCAGTCGTGCCGTTCGCCTGGCCCTGATGTCGATGAAAGGAGAGATGGGTTATCCCACCGCACTGACCGCCAAGACCTGGGGCTTTTATGATGTCTTTTTCAAAGGTCAGCCATTTAAATTCCAGCGCCCCTACGGCAGTTATGTGATGGAGAATGTCTTATTCAAAATCTCTTTCCCCGCCGAATTCCATGCCCAGACCGCAGTCGAGTGTGCCTTCCAGTTGCACCCCGAGGTCGCCGATAAAATCGACACACTGAAAAAAATCGAGCAAATCGACAAGATTGTACTGACCACTCATGAATCAGCGATTCGAATCATCGATAAGCAGGGTCCTCTGAACAACCCGGCCGATCGGGATCACTGCCTGCAGTATATGACGGCAGTAGGACTACTGAAAGGCAGCCTCAAAGCGGCGGATTACGAAGATGCGGTTGCCGCTGATCCGCGTATTGATGCACTGCGCGACAAGATGGTCTGTATTGAAAACCCAGAATACACCAAAGATTATCTGGACCCTGAGAAACGCTCGATTGCCAATGCAGTACAGGTGTTTTTCAAGGATGGTTCACACTCCGAACAAATCGCAGTGGAATATCCTATTGGCCATCGCCGTCGCCGTGCTGAAGGTATTCCGGAACTGGTCCGGAAATATAAAACCAATCTGGCACGTCGCTTCCCCGAACGTCAACAAAAAGCGATTCTCGATGTGTGCATGGATGAAGCCAAGCTCTCGGCCATGCCAGTGAATGAATTTGTCGATCTGTTTATGATTTGAGTGTTGCCATGGTTTTAGTTGCCATGAACGGTGGGCCGTATTAGCATCAGCTTGTGCTAACCCTTACCTGTTTCCACTAACATGGCTTCGATTACCCGGCTTATTTACTGGCTGTGTATCGGCATTATCGTCATCACGGCCTTGAGTATTCTGCTCACGGCCTGGTGGCTTGGTCAACGCTACAGTCACCAGGTCGCCAGTGAGCAGATCCAACGCGCCGATTATTTTCTCAATGCCTACCTGCAATCTGAGGAAACGCTGCACACCACAGCGGTAATGGGGGTGATTACCGATTTCGGTTTCCGTAGAACGGTCGCAGATGGCGACCCGGCCACAATCACCAGCATGCTCGACAATCATGCCCAACGGGTCAACCTGGATTTGTTGATGATTGCTGATCGTGATGGTAAAGGGCTCGCAGCCTATGGAACTTCGATAGACAGACAACACATCAGCAGGCTCTATGAGCTGATGAAAGCAACACCGGAGAGCCCCAGACTTATCGCTCTTGAGCATGGTTTTTACTGGCTCTACCTGTCAGCGATTAAAGCGCCACATACGGTTGGATACGCGATTGCAGGTACAGCACTGGACAGAACAAAACTGCGCCATATAAAAACGATCACCGGTCTGGATTTGCTGATTCATTCCCGGTTGCGGGGGTATAGTCTTGGCTCCGACAGTCAGCTACAGCAAATTGTCGATCCGCGTCTGGTGCACAATGATCTGCCATCGCTCTGGCAAAGACAGCCGTTTATACATCGTCAGCTGGATATTGCTTCCCTGCCTGCTGATGATATTTCAGTGGTCATTAGCGCCGACCTCTCTGCCTTCCATCAACAGTTTGATCGCTTTAGTCGTACCTTGCTGATCATCACTGCGATCCTGGTTTTCATCATTACCCTCATCAGCCTGACGGTATCTCGCCGCATGTTTATGCCGCTGGAAAGCCTGCATAAAAAACTGCTTTATCGCGCCAGTCATGATCCAATGACCGGTCTGTCCAACCGGATTACGGCAAATGAAAATTTCCATCGCCAGTTAAATCAGGCTCAGCGCACCGGAAAACCGCTGATGGTCGCCCTGCTGGATATTGATCACTTTAAACAGATTAATGACTCGCTGGGTCATGCAGCGGGTGACCAGGTACTGACGGAAGTGGCGCAACGTCTAAAGCGTTGTTTAAGGCAATATGATGTGCTGGGAAGGTTTGGCGGTGAGGAATTCATTGTGGTCATCAGCCTGCCTCAGGGTGACAGTGAAGGTCAGTTACAGCGACTGAAAAACACCATTGCAGATAGCGAGTTTATCTACAAAGGCAACGCCCTCTCGCTCACTATCAGCATAGGGGCCTGTTTTGTGGATTTTGCCAGTTACAAAGACCCGCTCTCACCAGGCAAGCTGCTGGAATGGGCCGATCAAAGCCTCTATCAGGCTAAGGGTAAAGGTCGCAACAAAATCGTCATTAAACACTGTCTACAGAAGACCACTCGGATCACGACGCTGGACTAGCGATAAATGATGTCTTTCCTCAGTGGTGCCAGTCTCGCCAGTAACTGATTCTGAACCGGGTGTGGGACATCGGCCTGATACATTGCATCGATCAGCAGATCGACAAGGTGATTAAAATCGCGTTCTGTTATCGCCATACCATCGTGAATCTGCTGCATGCTGTCACCGCTGTATGTACAGGGCCCATCACTGATATCACATAAATGCCAGGCTAGATGTTCTCTGAAACGCTTGACGTTGGCTTCGGCAAAATAGTGGAAGATTTGCTCATCCCTACCAATGTTCTGCACAAGATTATTAACAATTTTATCGACTCCGGCCTCGCCGCCCAGCTTGTCATAGAGCCTGGTTTGCTCAGTTCCTGCACAGGCAGTGAGGCACAGCATCATAATGGCCATCAGTGTTTTGAGTTTGGTCATCAGAAGTTACCCATAATGGATAGATAGAGGCCGTCCTGATCGTCGATACCGGCAATTTCACCGAGATCGATATAACCAGCGGTGAGACTGATTGTTTTATTAGGTACCCAAGCAATAAACGCGCTCTTCCAGTCATCTTCCTGCAGGCCAAGGTTATCCGGTTTATGGCGGTACTCAACACCAACAGCGACATGTCTGCCCAGCAACAGGGCGGTGGATGCTTCAAACTGCCATTCATACCCAGCGCCCTCGGCACCGAAACCCAGCAGTCCGATCTGATTTGCCTCGGTATAACGGCCGGTCACATTCCATAGCCAGTTCAGACCGGCCACCGCGCCCAGGTGCAGCTTCGAGGCGGCCAGGTAATAATCAGTACCGGAATCATCTTTGGCCCCCAACAGATTGGCGACCAGGGGATCATGCAATTTCTTGTACTGAATGCCCATACTCAGTTGCGGAAACCGGCTGTAAACAATATCACCATACAGGCGCATTTTGGCTCCAAGCACCCGTTGACGGATATTCAGATTCAATGATTCAACGTGAAATTCCTGCTCAGCCAGGGACAACTCAAGCCGGTCGTAGAGGTTAAGCTGAGCGCCAAACACATCAAGGCTGTAATCATCCAGCGTACCTCGGCTGGCAAACGCATTGACCGCGATTTCATCACGACTGGCATAGCCGGCTAGTTGCGCCCAAGGCACCAATCCGCCGCCAGCAGCGCCCTCTATCTGGGAAACACCCGGTGTGGCGATCAGTTTGCCATCCGCCGCGAGAGCGATGCCCGGTAACAGGCTAAGAAGGAGAAAGATTGTTTTCATTGACATAATCTCTTTGCCACGGCACGACGGCTTCTGCTGCCAGTGGTCTACTAATGTAGTAGCCTTGGATGTAATCACAATGCATCTGCTTCAGCAAGGCCACTGAGGCTTCATTTTCAACCCCCTCAGCCACC